>NZ_JBATHX010000320.1:0-13573 GCF_049667265.1 Algibacter sp.
GCATAGATGCTATTACTCAAAAGAGCGCTTCAAAAATGATGAATTCGGCCATATTTGGCCAACTCATTATTCTCATTGTATTCATTCCTATTTTATCATTAAGTGGTGTTGAAGGAAAAATGTTTAAACCTATGGCATTAACATTCAGTTTCGCACTTATTGGAGCCATGCTTTTTTGTTTAACATACGTGCCTGTTATTTCCTCAATGTTTTTAAAACCTAACAAACAAAGCGAAAAAAATATTTCGGTTCGGTTAATGACATTCTTAAACAAAATGTACAAACCTACCATTCATTGGGCATTAAAACACAAGAAAATAGTGGTTTCACTTGCAGGGTTTTTACTAGCGTTTAGCATATGGTTATTTAGTACTATGGGTGGCGAATTTGTGCCAACTTTAGATGAAGGTGACTTCGTGATTCAACCGGTTTTAAAAACAGGAACATCACTTGGAAAAACAATTGAAATCACCACAAAAATTGAGCAAATACTTTTAGATAATTTCCCTGAAGTTGACCAAGTAGTTAGCAGAATTGGTGCTGCCGAGGTCCCAACTGACCCTATGAGTATGGAAGAAAGCGATGTTATTATAAAACTGAAACCAAAAGGCGAATGGGTTTCTGCTGAAAGCAAAGATGAACTAGCTGATAAATTCAAAGAAGCTCTAACCATTATTCCAGGTATGGAAGTGGAATTTACCCAACCCATCGAAATGCGCTTTAACGAGCTAATTACTGGCGTTCGAGCCGATGTAGCTGTTAAAATATTTGGTGAAGATTTAACTGTATTAGCAAACAAAGCGAATGAAATTAAATCGCTAATTCAAAATGTGGAAGGTGCTTCGGATATTATAATAGAAAAAGTGGAAGGCTTACCTCAAATGAGCGTTACCTATAACCGAAGTAAAATTGCACGATATGGTTTAAATATTTCAGATATAAATCACATTATTTCCATGGGTTTTGCTGGCACAACGGTTGGTAATGTATTTGAAGGTGAAAAACGCTTTGACTTAACTGTTCGCTTAGATGACGCACATAGAAAAAATATTGAAAATCTTGAAAATTTATACATTGATACACCAAATGGAAATAAAATTCCTTTAAGTGAACTTGCCGATATTAAATACACGACTGGTCCAGCAAAAATTTCTAGAGATGATACCCGACGAAGAATTGTTGTTGGGATAAATGTTAGAAATAGAGATTTACAATCTGTTGTAGATGATGTTAGAAAGATTATTGAAAGTAAAATAAAACTTCCTGTTGGCTATAGCATTACTTATGGCGGGCAATTTGAAAACTTACAAAGCGCCAAAGCTAGGCTTTTGGTTGCAGTCCCAATTGCCTTAGTCCTAATTTTTGTTTTGCTACATTTTGCATTTGGATCAATTAAAGAAGCACTTATGGTGTATTCAGCAATTCCGCTTTCTGCGGTTGGTGGCATTTTACTATTATGGTTTCGAGACATGCCTTTTAGTATTTCCGCAGGCGTTGGTTTTATTGCTCTTTTTGGTATTGCTGTTTTAAATGGTATTGTATTAATCGAGCATTTTAAAGAACTTAAAGAACAAGGTGTAGCAAATATTGAGGAACTTATAAAAAGAGGGACATCTGAACGTTTAAGACCGGTTTTATTAACTGCAGCTGCCGCGGCATTAGGGTTTCTACCAATGGCTATTTCAACCAATGCAGGCGCAGAAGTACAACGCCCATTAGCGACTGTAGTAATTGGCGGTTTAGTTTCTGCTACCGTTTTAACGCTCATTGTATTACCCGTTTTATACGCTTGGTTTGAAGAAAAAAAAGACATTAAAATGAACAAAAAAACAATAGCGTCGGTAATAATTATTTTACTATCATTAAATATTCATTCTCAAAACGAACCAATATCAGTTGATGAAGCCATTAATTTAGCCATTGAAAACAACGCGAGTTTAAAAGCGTCCTCCTTAAAAACTGATGAATCCAAAACCTTAATTGGTAGTGCATTTAGTTTTGATAAAACGTCTATTTATTATAATTACGATGAAAATAATTTGGCTATCAACAATCAGCCTTTAAAGATTTTCGGAATATCTCAAGATTTTAAATTTCCAACGGTTTATTTTGCTGATAAATCTGTGAATAAGGCAAAATTCAACCTTCAAAAATCCAATTACAACATCAAATTAGAAGTTTTAAAACGCGATGTTCATTTGGCATACTCCAATTTAAGCTATGCTAAAAACAAGGTTAAAACCTATATGTTCCTGGATAGCTTGTATCAAAAATTTGTTAGTGCCTCCGAACGTCGTTTTGAATTAGGCGAAACGAATTATCTGGAAATGATTAGTGCAAAATCTAAACGAAAACAGCTTGAAACGGTTTATAAACAATCGCAACAAGAAGTTATTTTGGCAAAAGAACAATTAAAAAAATTAGTGCAAATAGATTCGATATCTATTCTTGATGACGATTTGCAGAAGCTAGAATTACAAAACATTTCAGTTGAGAATAATATTGGCTTGTCACTATATGAAAACTCTAAAGTATACTTCAAAGCCTTAAATCAGCAAGAGAAACAAAATCTTTTACCAGATTTGAGTGTAGAATATTTTCAAGGTTCAAACAGTAGCCTAAATAGCAATATTAAAGGGTATCAATTAGGAGTTAAAATCCCTTTGTTTTTTAGCGGACATGCTTCAAAAATAAAAGCTTCAAAAATTGCTCAAGAAGTAGTGGAAGCCGAAAAACAAGATTATAAAATCAAATTATATGCTGAATATCAAACGCTTATAGCAAAACTTCAGCAGCATAACGAGGCCATAGGTTATTACGAAACTCAAGGAAAAACCCTTTCAGAAGAAATTATAAAAACTGCAGAACGCACTTTTAAAGAAGGCGAAATTGATTTCTTTCAATATATCCAAAGTATAGAAACCGCAACGGATATTGAACTCAATTACCTCGACAATATAAAAGCTTACAACCAAACCATAATCGCCATCAATTATTTAATACTATAATTTAATCACCATGAAACATATATTTATCCTACTTTTTTCGCTTGTATTAGTAGCTTGCGGAAATTCAGAAAAAGAAAATAAAACGAGTGTTGAAGTATCATCAAACACCAATACCATTGTAATCAGCACGTCGCAATTTAATAATGAAAACATGCAACTGGGAAAACTTGAAGAACACGAGTTCAATCAAACCATCAAAGCTAACGGCATGATTGATGTGCCGCCGCAAAATAAAGCCATTATAAGCCCGTTAATAGGTGGTTACATTACCAAAACCCCGCTTTTAATTGGTGATAAGGTTAAAAAAGGACAAGTTTTAGTAACGCTTAAAAACCCAGAATATATTGAGGTTCAGCAACAATATTTAGAAGTTTCAGAACAACTTAATTATTTAAAATCCGAATTCACCCGCCAAAAAACGCTTTTTGATGAGAATATTACCTCTCAAAAAAACTTTTTAAAAGCTGAAAGCACATACAAAAGTAGTTTGGCACATTACAACGGATTACGTGAAAAATTAGTCATGTTAAATATAAATCCATCATCGGTTGAAAAAGGTCAAATTACCTCTTCAATAAACCTATATGCGCCTATTGAAGGTTACATTACTAAAGTAAACGTTAGCAATGGCACCTATGTTTCGCCTACCGATGTGATTATGGAAATTGTAGATACTGGGCATATCCATTTAGAATTATCTGTTTTTGAAAAGGATGTTTTAAACATTAAAAAAGGACAGAAAATCGGTTTTAAAATTCCTGAAGCTTCAGATAAAATTTTTCAAGCCGAAGTTCATTTGGTTGGAACATCCATAAATCCTGAAACCAGAATTGTACGAGTACATGGGCATATTCACAATGAATCTGAAGCTAATTTCATTGTCGGGATGTTTGTTGAGGCGGACATTATAACAGAAACTGCGAAAAGTTTAGCGCTTCCAAAAGATGCTATTCTTGAACTTGAAGACAACTACTTTGTTTTGGTTTTAAAAGAAAAATTGAATGATAATTATGTTTTCGAAAAAATTAAAGTAGATCTTGAAAATGAAACTGAAACTTATGTTTCTATTTCGAATACAGACAATTTGATTAAAAAAGAAATTTTAACAAAAGGCGGATTTATGCTACTTAACGAGGGTGAATAATTAAATAATCCTTTCTGAAATTTAAATTAAAATCTGGATTCATCAATGGTATTGAATACTGAAATGATGGTTTTTACGGCTTCAATATAAAATGCTGGTTGAATGTTTTCATAATCATCGGTCGGTTCGTGATAATCTTTATGATCTTCAACACCAAAATATAAAAACGGAATATTCTTTTTATGAAAATTGGCATGATCTGATGAGTAGGTCCAATTATCTAGACCATCATTGCCATCATGACCTGTTACCAATTTTATTTCTGATGAAGGATTCGATTTTGTAATCAAGTATTTTAATTGCTTGTTTTCAGAAGTGCCCGTAACATACAACTCATTCTTATCGTTTCGGCTAATCATATCCATATTCAGGTTTAATACGATTTCCTTTGAAGAAATAATGGTATGATTCACATAGTATTTAGACCCTTGAAGCCCTAATTCCTCCCCATCAAATGCGGCCAAAATAACTGAGTGTTTAGGCGGATGCTTTTTAAAATATTCCGCGAAAGCGAACAATGCACTTATTCCTGATGCATTATCATCAGCGCCATTATAAATCTTACCATACTTAACCCCTTCATGATCGTAATGCGCGCTTATTACAATATATTTATTAGAATATTCAGAGCCTTCAATAAATCCCAAAACATTTACGGCATTAAATAGTTTGCCTTTTTTTGTAAATGAAAATGATTGCTCAAATGACTTCCCCAAAGGTTCAACCTGTAAAGAATGAAATTGATTTATAATATATTTTCTAGCTTTATTAGCACCATCTGAACCAGTTCTTCTTCCTTCAAATGCATCAGAGGATAATGATTTAACATGTTTAAGAAGTTCCTTTTCGTTAAATAAAGAACGCTTATTAGATTCTGCTTGAGCAAATATATCAGCAGGATAAAATATGAGGTAAAAAAATATTAATAGTAATGTTTTATTCATAAAATTACTTATACTAATTTATGACTCTAACACAAAAATCTCGATTATAATTTACTTTAAAATCATTTTTTGAATATAGTTATTAAATATCAAAGCCCATACAAATAATAATATGGGCTTGAGCTAATTACAAAAAGAATTAATTTACTCTTCTGAATTGTTTTTGAATAGGCAAGTTAGAAATAGTTTCTAATTCCTCTATACTTTCATTATAAAATGCCGTATTGGGCGGAATACTTAACTTTCTCCAGAATGATGGCTCGTAAGCTGTTTTAATATCACCTATATCCTCATGATAAACTCTATAAACCGAACGATCATATTTGTTTGGCATCAATTTTTTAACGCCTATAACAAAGGCCTCATGCTTGTAAGATTCTTTAACTGTATTTTTATTAGTTTTTAGTTTCTTTTTATCGGCTTCTGTCAATTTTCCTCTACCCGTTCTCGTCCTTTTATGGTAACTCAAATAAAGCTTCCCGTTTTCGTCCTTCTGATAAACATAAACTGCATTTAGTTGTTTCGTTTCTATTTTATACACGCCATATGTTTTTGTACCAACATAATACCTGACGTACCTAGGAGTTTCTTGCTTATGCCATCCTTCAACAATGGCAATTTGCTCACCATCATAAGATGAATAACCACTAACTTTCCAATTATACTCATCAGTATTAATACCTTCTCTCAAAGGACTTTTCTTTCCGATTTGATTTACAGCATGTCCATTCATTTTCTTTTTCACAAGTCTATGATCTTCTGATTTTCTGCCAGATACGATTTCAACACCACTATAGGCTCCATTTAATGGTCCTTTATCTAATATATTAATACAGTGTTCCACTAAAAACCTAGCTTTTTCATCTTCTGTAGAAAAACGACGATAAATCATTTTTAACTCATGAGGTGTATTGATTGTGTTTTTTTCAAGGTTTTTATATGCTAGTTCTATATAATCTTTTGCTGACTTAGGTTTAGTTATAGGTTGAGCAATTGATTTAGACTTCACCTTCAGTTTTGATTTTGCCTTTGTCGCACTTATAGGTTTAACAATTTGTTTTTCCTTTTTAACAGATTTAATATTTCCACCACCAATAACAATAACTTTGTCCTTTAAATCAATATAATCTTGAATAGTGATTTTTTCGGTTTCGTGCCCAAGACTGGAGACTTTAATAATATCATTTGAATCAAAATCACTATTTGAAAGTGATAACATGAACTTACCTTCTTCTGTTGTCGAAGTTCCTAAAAACATTGTAGGAAGACTAACTGAGGCGTACTGAATAGGTTTATTATTAGCATCAACAACAACACCTTTAATATCTAAGGAGTTTTGACTGAACATAATAAAACAAGAATTTAATAATAGTAGAATTAGGAGCTTTTTCATTTTAGTAGGAATTACAATTTGAGTCACTTCCTACAAATTTATAAAAATAAAACGACATAATACTAATTTAATCGATTAAATACATTAATTATCAATACTATAATGCCATTTAACTATTCTCAAAAATAAAAAAGCCCATATCAAAAATGATATGAGCTTAACATATTATGTAAATAAAGTTACTTACTTAATAGCAGCTTTCATTAATTCTCGGTTCATTCTAGCTATATTATCTAAAGAAATTCCTTTAGGACATTCTACTTCACAAGCGCCTGTATTTGTACAGTTTCCAAAACCTTCCAAATCCATTTGCGCCACCATGTTTTTAACACGATCTACAGCCTCAACTTGCCCTTGTGGCAATAAGGCATATTGAGAAACCTTAGCACCAACAAATAACATGGCAGAGGAGTTTTTACAAGTTGCTACGCAAGCGCCACAACCAATACACGTTGCTGCATCCATAGCTTCATCTGCGGCATGTTTAGAAATTGGAAGTGAATTAGCATCTTGAGTATTTCCAGAAGTATTTACTGAAATATACCCACCAGCTTGTTGAATACGCTCAAAAGCCATTCTATCTACTACTAAATCTTTTATAACTGGAAATGCAGCTGCTCTAAATGGTTCGATAGTTATTGTATCGCCATCTTTAAACATACGCATATGTAATTGACATGTGGTGATACCTCTATCTGGACCATGAGCTTCTCCATTAATATACATAGAGCACATACCGCAAATTCCTTCGCGACAATCATGATCAAAAGCAACTGGTTCTTCGCCAGAGTTCACTAACTGCTCGTTCAATACATCCATCATTTCAAGAAATGACATGTGCTCTGAAATCTCAGTTACTTTATAATCGACCATTTGACCCTTTGATTTTGAGTCTTTTTGTCTCCAAATTTTAAGTGTTAAATTCATAGGTCTTTTTTATTTGTATGAACGTTGTTTAAGTTCAATATCTTTAAATTCTAATTGTTCTTTATGTAATACCGCATCGGCAGGTTCTCCTTTATATTCCCAAGCTGAAACGAAAGCATAGTCTTTATCATTTCGTTTTGCTTCTCCTTTTTGAGGGCCATCTAATTCAGCTGACTCTTCTCTAAAGTGCCCGCCACAAGATTCTGCTCTTGTTAAAGCATCCTTGGCAAACAATTCTCCTAGCTCTAAGAAATCAGCAACACGACCAGCTTTTTCAAGCTCTGGATTCATTTCATTGGCTGTTCCAGGTACTGAAACTTCTTTCCAGAATTCTTCACGAATGGCTTTAATTTCAACCATAGCTTCTTTTAATCCTTTTTCGTTTCTAGACATACCACATTTATCCCACATCACTTTACCAAGCTTCTTATGGAAATAATCAACAGATTTAGTTCCTTTATTATTTACAAAGAAATCTATTTTATCTTTTACTTCTTTTTCAGCTTCTTCAAACTCTTTGGTATTTGTCGGAATTTTTCCTGTACGAATATCTTCAGATAAATAATCTCCAATAGTATATGGTAAAACAAAATAACCATCAGCCAAACCTTGCATTAAAGCAGAAGCTCCTAACCTGTTTGCACCATGATCAGAGAAATTTGCTTCTCCAATACAATACAATCCGGGAACTGTAGTCATTAAGTTGTAATCAACCCAAACACCTCCCATAGTATAATGTACTGCAGGATAAATCATCATTGGGGTTTTGTATGGATTTTGATCTATAATTTTCTCATACATCTGAAATAAGTTTCCGTATTTAGCCTCAACTATAGCTTGACCTAATTCGTATATCTTTTCTTTAGTAGGATTTGTAATATTATGAATCTTTGCTTGTTCTTTACCGTAACGATCAAAAGCTGATGCAAAATCTAAATACACAGCTTCTCCTGTGGCATTTACACCATAACCAGCATCACAACGCTCTTTAGCTGCTCTAGAAGCAACATCTCTAGGAACTAAGTTCCCAAATGCAGGATAACGTCTTTCTAAGAAATAATCTCTATCATCTTCAGATAAATCAGTTGGTTTTTTACTTCCTTCTTTAATAGCCTTAACATCATCTAAATGTTTTGGCACCCATATACGTCCATCATTACGTAAAGACTCAGACATCAAGGTTAATTTAGACTGATAATCTCCTGAACGTGGAATACAAGTTGGATGAATTTGTGTATAACAAGGGTTTGCAAAATACGCTCCCTTTTTATGGATTTTCCAAGCGGCTGTAACATTACTACCCATGGCGTTTGTTGATAAGAAATATACATTTCCGTATCCACCAGTTGCTACCACAACAGCATGTGCTGAATGGCGCTCAATCTCGCCAGTAATTAAGTTTCTAGCTATAATACCTCTTGCTTTTCCATCAACTTTTACAACATCAAGCATTTCATGACGATTGAACATTTCAATCTTACCACGAGCAATTTGACGATTCATTGCAGAATAAGCCCCTAATAATAGTTGTTGTCCTGTTTGGCCTTTAGCATAAAATGTTCTTGAAACAAGTACACCACCAAATGAACGGTTATCTAATAATCCACCATAGTCACGAGCAAAAGGAACTCCTTGAGCCACACATTGGTCAATAATATTTCCTGAAACCTCAGCCAAACGATATACGTTAGCTTCACGAGAACGATAATCGCCTCCCTTTACAGTATCATAAAACAATCTGTATGTTGAATCTCCATCTCCTTGGTAGTTTTTTGCTGCATTAATTCCCCCTTGGGCTGCAATTGAATGCGCACGACGAGGTGAATCTTGATAAGCAAATGCTTTCACATTATATCCTAACTCAGCTAAAGTTGCTGCTGCAGAGCCACCAGCTAAACCCGTTCCTACAACAATAATGTCAATATGACGCTTATTTGCAGGATTTACTAAGTCGATATGATTTTTATAATCTGTCCATTTATCTTGAATTGGACCCTTAGGTACTTTTGAATCTAATGTTGCCATATCTATGATAATACGTATTTAAGGTGATGAAATAAAGCAATTATAATAAACCCTAGTGGGATTAATATAGAATACGCTTTACCAATATTTTGTAGAGTCTTTTTTCTTCCAGCGGTTACTCCCATTGATTGAAATGCAGAAGTAAATCCGTGTGCCAAATGCAATCCTAACAGTATAAATGCTAAAACATAAGCTATGGTTCTTACATGACTATGGAATTTTTCAACCAATTCTGGGAAATATCTAAATTCACCATGGTGTAAACCAGTCATATCGCCAACAACATATTTAGTATTCAATTCTGGAATCCAGAAATCAATAAAGTGGAGCACAATAAATGCTAGTATTGCCAATCCACTATAAATCATGTTCCTACTCATCCAAGTTGAATTTGCAGCACCATTATTTTTGGCATATTTAACACCATTGGCTTTTTTGTTTTTTAGTTCTAAAACAAATCCCATAACAAAATGAAAGACTACACCAAAAATTAAAACTGGTTGTAGTGCAAATTGTACTAACGGATTTGTTCCCATAAAATGAGATAACTCGTTAAAAACAGATTCACTAAAGAGTGATGTAATATTTACTGCTAAATGAATTATTAAGAAAAACATTAAGAAGAATGCAGATAGCGCCATAGCTATTTTTCTTCCAATCGAAGATTTAAAAAATCCGCCCATTATTTTGAAGTTGTTTTTTTGGTTTTAACAAATATAGTTAGGGACGTACTCTTAGACAAATAACAGATGTCATGTTTTCTTTATTTAGAATGATTTTAAGAAACCTTATAATTGCTAGTTATTTCGTCAAAAACTAAGAATATTTTAAAAGAACAGCTATGATAATAAATAATTGATAGCTTTTTTGTTAATTTGTTGCCTAACTAATTAATATACAATAAAATGGAAGAGTATTTACCTTTAATTATTCAACTAGTAAGTGGTGCAGTAGGTGGAAACATTGCTGGATCGCTATTGAAAAATTCATCTCTAGGAACATTATGGAATTCCATAGCTGGTATTTTAGGCGGCGGACTTGGCGGTCAAGTTCTAGGAATGTTAGGTATTGACGGCGCAGCTGCGGCTGAAGCATCAACAGGATTAGACCTTAACAGTATTATTGGAAGTGTTGCCGGCGGTGGCGTTGGTGGCGGAATTGTTATGGCCGTAATTGGATTAATTAAAAAAGCAATGAACAAGTAAATTTTCTTAGGTCAGTAATAAAAAAGGAGGCACGAAAAATGCCTCCTTTTTTTAATTAAAATATGTATAGTTATTAATCAACTATAAGTTTTTTGGTGATATAAGTGACATCTGAATGAATGGTTACAAAAAATACACCTTTTGAAACATTTGTTAAACTTATCGAATTTAAACGAGACCCATTTGAAAAGTCTTGTTGAGCAACAACTCTTCCGCTAACATCATAAATAACTACCTTCTCTAAATTAATAGCGCCATTATTACTAATGTATAAATCACCTTTCGTTGGGTTTGGATACATTTTAATACCGGCACTTAGTTCATCTTCCTCTATTCCTAATGCGCAACTTCCAGAATAATTTGTCATCAATTCTTGATTACATACCTGAGTATCCGTGCTGTTATTATGAATTAAATTTGCAAGCTCTATATTATTATTATCTAAATTCCTTAAAGATTCTCCTTTAGTAATGGCATAATGCATCACATTATTAGTATCAATAATATGATCTAGCTGCCTGCAATGCCCTAATTCATGAAGCGCTACACTTTCAAAATCATACTCCGTATCACTTGGGTTTTGCGAATTAAAATTCCAATTTATTTCATCATCAAAAACAATATCAAATTCTTTTACGTACCATTCAAAAACAGGGCTACCATTTACTAAAGTGGTACATCTTGAATAATAACTAGTTCTTTGTCCTAGAACGGTATCGGGCAGGTCGTCTTCTGCATTAGCACTTGCGCTATTATCGAATGCTAGCACATTTTTATTGTCTAATATTGATTTATGCATAGCATCTGAACTTGACACCAAACTTGACTCGTCCAAATCCCAATTCATTTGCGTTTCACAACTCCAAGTTTTTAATGCTCTTTCAAAGGCATTTTTTGCTTCGGTTTGTTGAACAAAATCTGATGTCATTTGCCAAGTAAAACCTCCATTTCCATTATTACTAACAAGTTGGGTTGGATAGGCTATATTATCACTAACAATATTGGCCTGAGCATAGCTAATGGAAAGCGAACTACTAGATGTGAAATTGCTACCGTCATTGTGTGTAATTCTTATTTCACCCGTTCCTGCTTCCGAAGGAATTTCAACTGTAATTTTTGTGTCTTCCCAAGTTAAAACTTGCGTATCTAAAGCATTAATAAAACCATTCCCTGCGTTATCTGCATTCCTAAAACCAACATTGCCTTTGGTTGTTCCAAAATTAGCCCCATTAATAGTTAAAATTGATTTTGTTCCAGCAGAAGCGGTTGTTGGAGAAAAACTCGAAATTTCAATTGGTAACAAGCCTATTTTATTGGCTAGTGACACTTTACTTTCAATATTAAAATTTGCCAATTCAAAATAATCTAATTGTGTGACATTCATTATTTCATTGTAAAAACTCGTGGTAATGCCTTTTGTTGAATTAAACTGATTTATCACCAAATCATTTGATAAATCATACTTATAAAAGCCTTGCAGCGATCCATAAACTTTGTATTGCTTTTTATCTGATTGTGCCTTAGAATCTAATGTTGTGGAATTATCATATAAAGTAAAAACACCAGTATCGCCAATTTTTAGTTTTAAGCTTGGGTAAACAGTTTGCGCATCAGAATCTACCGTTCCGCCTGGCGTTACTACTTCGATTGTTAAAAACCCTTCACCTTTAAATACTTTGTATACTTCAACAGTATTAACGGTATAAATCTTTGCATGATTAATATCCCAAAAAGATTTTTTTGAAATAACTTTTCCTTCTAAAACTAAATTTGATTTTTCAATTTGCTGACCTAATGATACTTCTTTAATCATCAACTGAGCCCAGGTTGGGCTCGAAATAATTAGAATTAATAATAAACTAATAAGGTTGCCTTTTCTCATTCTCTCAATTTTTAAATTAAACAATTCCAATCTTGAGGGATTGATTGTTTTCATTTTATCTACGTGGTCTTTTTGCTGTATGGACTACCTTGAAATGTTAAATTCGATAAGATGCAAATTATTGAACTATTAATATTACAGCGACAAAAAAAAAGAGGCATTCATACAAATTGTATAAACGCCTCTTAATTAAACAAGTAACTTAAAAACTTACTCGACTATTAACTTTTTAGTTATAAAATGATTATTAGAATGGATATTCACAAAATACATGCCTTTTGACGTATTTTCTAAATTAATGCTTTTAGTAGTTGGTGTATTTGAAACATCAATCTCTGAAATTAATCGTCCACTTACATCAAACATAACCACCCTTTCTATTTTTTCTGATGATATGTTTTTTATAAAAAACTCTTTTTTTGCTGGAATAGGAAACAAATCTATACCATTTTCCATGTTAATACTTTCAACTTCTAAGGTACAATCTCCTGCATAATCGGTCGTAAGGTTTAAAACTGGAAAACCACAAATTTGATTAGTGCTGCTTCTAGATTGGACATCATTTGCCACATCAATACTATTAGAATCAAGGATTGTATTTGTGGTATTTTTTAAAATAGTATAATGCATAACGTTGTCAGAGTTAATTACATGGCCTAATTGAAGGCCATGACCTAATTCATGTAATGCAACAGTTTCAAAGTCATATTCGCCATCGTCAAAAGTACCCGTTCCAAAATACCAACTAGTTTCACTATCAAAAACAATATCTAAATCAGTTACCGACCAAATAACCTCGTCAGAACAAAGTCGTCCAACATATTGTGAATAACAGGTACCTAACACCCCTGCCTCCAATTCAAAACCATTATCAAACCTAATAACATGCTCATTATCCGCACCATTAACATCTGTTGCAGTAGCTGTGCCACCAATTTCCCAATTAACACGAGTCTCACAGCGCCAACTATCAAAAGCTCTTACAAATGCGGCTTTAGCATCTGGATGCTCAGAATCATCAAAAAATTGGGTTTGCATTTTCCAA
>NZ_JBATHX010000321.1:0-1836 GCF_049667265.1 Algibacter sp.
CCGTAATCTGGAGCATAAAGTAGTTCACTTTTTACTTGCATGTTTCCAATGTCACTTAAGTGAGTTTCAATATCTTTTACGAAACTTCCAACACTTTTCATTCCAGAAACATTTTCTAAAACAACAACTTTTGGTTGTAAAACTTCAACAAAACGGGCAAACTCCATATACATAAAGTTTCTATCATCTTGCTCGTGTCTTTTCCTGTTGTTTAACGAAAACCCTTGACAAGGAATCCCACCAATAAGAACATCCAGCTGTCGGCCATTAAGCAGTTCTTTTATAACCTCTGGATTTACTTTTTTAATATCTCCAATTATTGTTGAACAATTTGGGTGATTTGCTTGAAACGTTTTTATTGATGGCGTGTGAATATCGCAACCCAAAATCGTCTCAAATCCTGCCATTTCAAATCCTAATGAAGTGCCACCACAACCACAAAACAATTCTGCTACAATTAGTTTTTCAGAATCCATGTTACTACCCTTTTTAAAAATAGGCTCATTATTCCAGTAATACCCATTTTCCTCTACTTTTACAGAGGTATCCCAAGCACTTTTTTTAATTATTTCGAGTTCTTTTGTTTCTGGCATGTCCTGTTTGTCTATTGTTGATTTTGGCTCTAAAAGCATTTATTTGAAAACGGGCAAAACCCAAAAGTAATCAATTATTTGCTTTTCAATTTTGGTTAAAACTCAAATTTTAATTGTACACTAACACTCTTTTTTAGTTCTGGTTTTTTCTTTTTTTCAGTATTTAAATTGGACATAGAAATCCCTAATAAACGCACAGAATTACTCAACTTTTCTTGATATAATAAATTTTTTGCGGTTTCTAAAATCACACTTTTATCACTAATATAATACGGCAATGTCTTGCTTCTTGTTTGCAAAGTAAAATCGCTATATTTTATTTTTAGTGTAACTGTTTTCCCAGCAACTTTACTTTTTAACAACCTACGCGAAACCTCTTCGGCAATATGCTCAAGCTTTTCAAGCATAAATATTTCAGACGATAAGTTTTCACTAAACGTACGCTCAGCAGCTAAACTTTTACGAGTTCTATGCGGCTTTACTTCACTATTATGAATGCCTCTAACAACGTCGTAATAGTAGCGTCCCGATTTCCCAAAGTTTTCATCTAAATATTCTAATGATTTTTTCTTTAAATCTAGTCCTGTAAAAATACCTTTTTGGTACATTTTTTCAGCAGTAACTTTACCAACACCATAAAATTTTCTAATGTCTAAGTCTTCTAGAAACTGAAGAACTTCCTCAGGATTAACGGTTTTTTGTCCATTAGGTTTGTTATAATCACTAGCAACTTTAGCAATAAATTTATTAATAGAAATCCCTGCAGAAGCTGTTAAACCAACTTCTTCTAAAATGCGAGCTCTAATTTCTTCAGCAATTAAAGAGGCACTTGGGTTTCCTTTTTTATTATGTGTTACATCTAAATAAGCCTCATCGAGTGATAGCGGTTCAACCAAATCGGTATATTCATGAAATATTTTTCTAATTTTTTTAGATATTTCAGTATACCGTTCAAAATTAGTTTTCACAAATATTAAATCTGGACATAGTTTTATTGCTAAACTTCCAGACATGGCACTTTTTACTCCAAATTTTCTAGCTTCATAACTGGCGGCACTTATTACACCACGTTTTCCACCACCGCCAACAGCAATAGCTTTCCCTTTAAGTTCAGGGTTATCCAATTGCTCAACAGACGCATAAAAGGCATCCATATCAACATGAATAATTTTTCGAATTGGTAAATCGGCAGACATACTGTAAATTTAGACATTATATACCTTTTAACTAAAATAAGATTAGG
>NZ_JBATHX010000322.1:0-4656 GCF_049667265.1 Algibacter sp.
ACTTCTGCCAGAAAAAAGAACCTATTTAAATTTTTATTAATAGAATGCACTTTTTCTGTAATATGCCCAACACATTCGGTATGCGTTCCGTGAGCATGAGGGTTGAATTGGATATTATTAAAATTAATATCGGCACCTTCACTTACTGCGGCAATCCTCTCGCCCTCCTTAACTGGTTCTATTTTTGGAGCATCAATATACCATGCATTTACATTCTTTTTTGAAGCACTAAGTGGCATTGAAATATCTAAGGGTTTTGAAAAATCTATTTGAAGTTTTCTGGAGTTGTATTGTATTGTTGCAATCAAGATTTGTTAATTTTAAAAAGACTTGAAGCGATGCCATCGCTTAAAAATTTACCTTTTTTTGTGGTTAATAATTTATTATCCTCAATATACAATAAATGTTGCTGAATATAAATTTCTGCTTGTTGTAAAAGATATTTTAAATAGGTTTCTCCAAAATCTTTCTCAATTTTTATGAGGGAAACTCCCCAAACGGTTCTTAAGCCCGTCATAATATATTCATTAAACTTATCTGTTATAGAAAGTGTTTCTATCTCTAAGGGAAGTACATTATTTTGAATTGATTTTATATACTTTGTATTATTGGACACATTCCAACCACGCTGGTCACCGTTATAGGAATGTGCAGACGGGCCAATACCCAAATAGGATTTTCCGAGCCAATAAGCTGAATTATTTTTACTAAAATACTCAGGTTTACCAAAGTTTGAAAGCTCGTAATTGATAAAGCCCGACCCTTCTAATTTCTCAACAAGCATATGAAATTGCTCTTGCGCTAAATCATCATCAACATTTGCAATAATTCCTTTTTTAATAAAGGTTTCTAAGGCTGTTTTAGGTTCTACAGTAAGTGCGTAACAAGAGATATGCGGCACATTAAATGATAATGCGGTTTCTATATTTGCAATCCATTCTTTGTTGGTTAATCCTGGAATGCCGTAAATTAAATCGACTGAAATATTATCGAAGTGGCGCGTTGCTTCCTCTAAACATGTTTTTGCTTCTGAAGCATTATGGGCGCGATTCATCAATTTCAAATCGCGTTCATAAAACGATTGAATTCCAATGCTTAAACGGTTTATGGGGCTTTTGGAAAGTTGAAAAATAATGTATTTAGTTAAATCATCTGGATTAGCTTCGAGCGTGATTTCTGGGTTTTCAATGACTTTATAATATTTATAAACGGCATCAATCAATTCATTTAATTCATCTTTGGTTAATAAACTTGGCGTGCCACCACCAAAATAAATGGTTTCAACAATTTCATTTTTAAATTCATCTTGGCGCAATTCTAATTCTTTAACTATACATTGAATGAGTTCCTCTTTCTTTTTTAAGGATGTTGAAAAATGAAAATCGCAGTAATGACATGCTTGCTTGCAGAATGGTATGTGGATGTAGATGCCGGCCATTATTTCTTTACTCGCCCTTCATTCTGCTTAACAAAAGCACTCCACCCAGAATAACTTTTGCCAACCTCAATTCTACCAGAATTATAAAAATGGCATACAGCAGCCGCCAAGCCATCCGTAGAATCTAAATTTTTAGGCAATGTTTTTAACCCTAATAAACTTTGTAACATTTTAGCAACTTGTTCTTTACTCGCATTTCCGTTACCTGTAATGGCCATTTTAATTTTTTTAGGAAGATATTCCGTAATTGGAATTTCCCTACTTAAACCAGCGGCCATAGCAACTCCTTGCGCTCTTCCTAATTTCAACATACTTTGTACGTTTTTACCATAAAAAGGCGCTTCAATGGCTATTTCATCTGGATTGTGGGTGTCAATAAGTTCTATGGTGCGCTCAAAAATGAGTTTCAGTTTTAAATAATGGTCGTCGTACTTTTTCAAATCCAATTCATTCAATTGAATAAACTGCATGCTTTTCCCAACCACTTTTATGACTCCAAAACCCATAATAGTTGTTCCTGGGTCAATCCCTAAAATAATTCTTTCTTTCATTAATCTCCACAATAATAACAACCGCTTAGCGAAATAGATGCGCCAAAAGATATGGTTAATAAATCGCCATTAAACGACCCAAATCCGTTTGTAGCAGGATTGAAATCATCAGCAAAACCTTTTATATATGAGGTGTCCAAATAAACAGATACCGTATCTGATATGCCATAATGAAATTCAATTCCAGCCATGATATTTAAGTACGAGGTTTTATTGGCTCCATAATTACCCAAAGGTTTAATCATTGAAAACCCCGGACCAGCATGAACAAAAGCCCCCAATTTATCTGAAAAACTAGTAATTATTGAAGCATCGTAAACAAATTGCACATTTATGCGCGAATAATTCACCTTAAAACTAGGTGTTTTATCCAGATTCGAAAACCGGTTAAAACCAAAATCTAATTTTGCCCCAAATTGCTGCTTAAACATATATTGCAACCCTAAGTTTACGGTTGGAAAATTAATGGAATTTGCTTCAAAAGAATCAACAAAACCGTTTGAAGTCGGACTATTAACCCCCAAAGCAAATTGGGCTTTTATTGAACTAGAATCGCTTTGCGAAAAACTTGAAAAGGCACACAATAATAAAACTGCGATTAACCAAAAACGGGGATTCATTTTAAAATTTGAGGTCATATGGTAATATTCGTTTAATTTGCATCACCAATGCATAACGGGCTGCCATACAAAACTAAACAATTCTTTTTTGTGCTTATTAAATTAAGCATTGTAGTTGGTGCTTTTTATTTTATTTACAATAAAGTTGCTAATAATAGCGCATTAAGTTTTTCTGATTTTATCGAGTTTTCTTTAAAAAACAATGTTTTTTCACTTAAAAACATTGTTTTTTTATTGATTTTAACCTTTTTTAACTGGTTTTTCGAAATTACAAAATGGAAAATGTTAGTCAGTTTTATCAAAAAAATTACTTTTAAAAATGCTCAAAAGCAAAGTTTAGGATCATTAACGGTATCAATATTTACACCAAACAGAATTGGCGAATATGGCGCCAAAGCCATGTACTTTCCTGCTCATTTCAGAAAGCGCATACTTTTAGTTAATTTAATAAGCAACTTTCTGCAAATGAGTGTTACCACTATTTTAGGCGTTATAGGGTTTTACTTTTTCATTATAAAATACGACCCCGATTTAAATTATTACAAACTCACCAAGTTTATAGTTTTAGCCTTAGTTGCCGCCATCCTAATTGGTTTTGGAATTACCAAAAGCCGATTTAAAATTAAAGGTTTTTCAGTCGAAAAAATTAAATTTTTTATTGCTGAATACCCAAAAAGCAAGCTTGTTTCAGCGTTTCTGTTTTCAATAATTCGATATGCTATATTTTCCTTTCAGTTTTATTTTTTATTGCAAATTTTCAAAGTAGAACTATCCTATTTTGATGCCATTATCATTATAACAACCATGTATTTATTGGCATCCATTATTCCATCAATTTTTATTTTTGATGTTGTAATAAAAGGAAGTATAGCCGTTTATCTTTTTTCATTTGCTGGCGTTAACGAGTTTATCATATTATGTATTATTACAACCATGTGGATTCTAAATTTTGTAATTCCAAGTATATTTGGGAGTTATTATGTACTTAATTACAAGCTCCCTAAAACTGAAGTGTTACCATGATTTTAATAGGTCTTCTTGTTACCCTCATTTACTTAGCCTTAATAGGAAGTTTCATTTTTGGATTTAATAAAGTTCCTATATTTAAGTTGGAAGATATTCCTGCAAAAACAAAGTTTTCTGTTATTATTCCGTTTAGAAATGAAGCCGAAAATTTACCAGATTTATTAAAATCTATTGACGTTTTAAATTACCCTAAAAGCCATTTTGAAATTATTTTTGTTGATGATGAATCTGATGATGAATCTGTTCATATTATTCAAAAAACTTTAAAATCAAGACTCATAGACTGCGCTCAGGGTGACATTGAAATTATTTCAAACAATAGAAGAACAAATTCTCCTAAAAAAGATGCCATCACCTCAGCTATTGAAAAAGCAAAATACCATTGGATAATAACCACCGACGCCGATTGCCAATTACCAAAATTCTGGCTAGATAGTTTTGACGAGTATATTCAAAAAACCAATGCTGTTTGTATAGCAGCTCCAGTAACTTACACACAACAAAACGCCTTTTTAAACACCTTTCAAATACTTGATATTATGAGTTTGCAAGGTGCAACCATTGGTGGTTTTGGTATCCAAAAACCCTTTTTAAGTAATGGTGCTAATTTTGGGTATAAGAAATCTATATTCCTTGAAATAAACGGGTTTAAAGGCAATACGAATATAGCCAGCGGAGACGACATTTTTCTTCTTGAAAAAATTTCAAAAAGGTATCCAAAACAACTTCATTATTTAAAATGTGAGCAAGCCATTGTAAAAACAAAATCGCAACCCACTTGGAAAAATTTAATATCACAACGTATTCGCTGGGCTGCGAAAACAAGCGCTTATACTAATTGGTTTGGCAAGCTTACAGGACTCATAGTTTTAACGATGAATGCCATAATTATTATGGGCTTAACACTTTCTATTGTTGGTGTATTGCATTTCAAAATATTATTTTATATTGCTTTTATAAAGTTTAATATCGATTTCTTTTTAATCTATAAATCGGCCACTTTTTTCAAACAAAATAATAT
>NZ_JBATHX010000323.1:0-1647 GCF_049667265.1 Algibacter sp.
CCTTTGGTGGTTTAATTATTAGATTGTTTTTTATCAATAGCGCCCCGTTTGATTATTCGAGTTTTGAGGTTCTGTTTAATAAATAATATTTTATCTTTTTATTATTCTTTTGTTTAGTATGTTTTCACCTGTGTTTATTTGAATTAAATATACACCACGATTAACATCTCTTAAATCAATTTTTTCTTGGTTTGTTTCTTTAACTAATTGTCCTAAACTATTATAAATTCTAATAGATTTTAGGTTTTTTACATGTCCTATATTAAGAAAATCGGTTACAGGATTTGGAAAAATACTTATATTTTCTAAAACGTTATTCTTAGTCGATAAGGTTGAGCTAGAAACTATTAAATCATCAAAAGCAATAACGAATTGAGTATTTGAACCAGTAACTACAAATGAAGTCACACCAGTCCAATTCAAGTTTACCACACCGCCAGAAAAAGCAGTTTCAGTAACGACCGAATTACTCCCTCCAGTAGGGGTGAAAGTTAAAGTATTAGACGGACCCACCACAGTTATTATAGACGTAATATCTACCGCTTCACTAAAACTAAAAACGAGGTTCGTACTAGGTGTTGAAGGTTCGGAACTATCAACAGAACTTGATACAACGTTACCAGACGATCCATCCAGCGCAGCGCCATTAGCAACACCCACAGAGTTAAACCCTGAAATTGTAAACGTAGCAGTAAATCCATCAACGGTTTGTGAAACATTATCGCCATTGTCTGTTGGAGTTGGTGTATCCCAATCAAAAGTTGTTTGTGCTTTTAAGCTACTAATAATTAAAAAAGCAATTATAAAAGTAATTTTGTTATTCATATTTTAAATGTTAATGTCTAAGTGGATATAATATATTAAATAGTATTTGATCTTGCAAATTTAATGAATAATAAACTAAGTTATTATTTGTTACTCATTAACTACAATAAAGTTTGTACGTCTATTTAGTTGGTGTTGTTCTTCTGTGCAATTATTAGTATCATCACAGGCATTAATTAATTTTTCTTCACCATAGCCTTTATAATCAATAATTCTAGCAGGAGAAATACCCATCCTAACTAAATAGTTAAAGGCTTCGTTTACTCTTTTTTCTGATAGTTTAATATTATATGCTGCAGGTCCTCTAGAATCTGAATAAGATTCAATTTTAATTTTCATGTTAGGATATACATTCAGCAAAGTATTGACAATATTCTCCAAGCCGTTTATATCTTCATTTCTAAATTTCGAACTATTATAACTGTAGTAAATAGGGGAGAACGCTATATTTTCAACAGTTTCTTCAACTATGTTTTCATTAATTTTTGGTTGCATAGAAAAATCATTATTAATCGATTTTACATTTATATCCAAGTTTTTTGAAGAAACCGAACTCGTTTTTTCTACAAATCCATCCTTAGTAACGGTTACTTTATAATTAGAATCTCTGTCAATAATTATGGCAAAATTTCCAGATTCGTTTGTTTTATATGTTGCAACTTCCTTGTTAACAGAATCTAACAAAGTAACAATCGCATTATTAACAGGTTCATTATTTACATTATCATAAACAGTTCCTTCAAGATTTATTTGAGGAATTCTGTCAAATCCATAAATGTCATCGCTACCTAAACCACCAGTTCTATTCGAAGCGAAATAACC
>NZ_JBATHX010000324.1:0-7445 GCF_049667265.1 Algibacter sp.
GAATTTGCTCTGGTAATGGCTGTTTTTCTTTAATAACCTCTTCAACAACATCAAGAAATTTAGTAGGATGTGCCGTTTCTAAAAATACACAATGTGCGTTTGGGTTTCCTTTTAAATGCGATTTACAACCCAAATAACCAACAGCTCCATGCGGGTCCGCAACGTAATTGTAGTTGTTGTAAATCTCTAGCATAGCCTTACGAGTTTCATCATCAGAAAAACTATAAGACGATACGTTTTCTTTTAAGGTCTCAAACTTATTCTTATATATTTCTTGAATTCTAATAAAGTTACTCGGCGCTCCAACATCCATAGCATTACTAATGGTTTGTACCGATGGTTTTGGTTCGTATAGTTCTGAAACTAAATAACGTGTAACCACATTATTAGCGTTATTAGAAGCCACAAAATGCTTAATTGGTAAGCCTAATTGTTGTGCCATCATCCCTGCACAAACATTTCCGAAATTTCCACTTGGTACTGAAAACACAATATCTTGATGTTGTTTATGTAATTGTTTATAAGCAAACATAAAGTAAAATAATTGTGGTAACCATCGAGCAACATTAATAGAATTTGCAGATGTTAATTGCATTTTGCTAGTTAAACTTTCATCTAAAAATGCTGTTTTTACCATAGCTTGACAATCGTCAAACGTACCGTTAACTTCTAAAGCTTTTATATTTTGCCCTAAAGTAGTTAATTGCATTTCTTGAATATCACTCACTTTTCCGCTAGGGTATAGAATCACTACATTCACCCCTTTAACACCTAAAAAACCGTTCGCCACAGCACCACCAGTATCGCCAGAAGTAGCGACTAAAACGGTAACCTCGTTCGTATTTTCTTTATTGAAATAACCTAAACAACGTGCCATAAAGCGTGCGCCCACGTCTTTAAAAGCCATGGTTGGACCATGAAATAATTCTAATGTTGAAATGTTATTATCTAACTTCACTACGGGAAAATCAAAAGACAAAGTTTCTTCAACAATCGTTTTTAAAACGTTTTCAGGAATTTCAGGAGATACGAATTGTTTTATGGCTTCAAAGGCAATTTCCGAATGCGATAAATTTTCAAAATTATTCCAAAACGATTGCGGTAATGGCGTTATACTTTCAGGAAAATATAAACCTTTGTCTGGTGCTAATCCTTTTATAACAGCATCTTTGAATGATGTGTTTGGAGCTTTATGATTGAGTGAATAGTAATTCATTTTTATTCTATTATTTTAACACCTTGGGTGTTTATTTTTGATACGTGTATTTCAAAATCAATTCCTGTTTTTGAAAAAACACTATGCATAGCGTCTTTAACTTTATTGGCCGTTTTCAAACCTTTGCTTAAAGAAAAAATTGATGGTCCAGAACCAGAAATTCCTGCTCCTAAAGTACCTGCTTTTAATGCAGCTTGTTTGACTTCATTAAAATGTGGAATTAATTGACTTCTATACGGTTCAACAATCACATCGTTTAATGAATTGCTTATTAAATCATAATCGCTAGTATGTAATGCATGAACTAAACTCCCTAAGTTCGCCCATTGTTCAATAGCATGACTTAAAGGCACTTCTTTAGGAAGAATGGCTCTAGATTCTGATGTTTTTATTTCTATTTGCGGATGAATAATAGTTGCAAACAAATCATCTGGTGAAGGAATTTCTAAAATTTTTAAAGGTGAAATACTCTTCACTAAAGTAAAGCCGCCAAAAAGGGCAGGAGCAAGGTTGTCAGCATGTTCGCATTTACTTGCTAAAGCTTCGCCTTTTATGGCAAATTCTGTTAACTGTGTTTTATTGAATGGTTGGCCTAAAAGTTCATTCATTCCAAAAACACTTCCAACGGCACTTGCAGCGCTACTTCCAATACCACTTCCTGGTTTTATTTTTTTATAAATTTCAATTTCAAAACCAAAATCGACATCAATTGACTCATACATGGCTAATGCCGAAACACCAGCAACGTTTAATGCTGCTTCGTATGGCAAATCGAAACCTTCAATTTTAGTAATATGAATCCCTTTTTTATCAGTTTTTCTAATTACCATTTCATCTCCAACGCTATCTAAGCAAAAGCCTAAAACATCAAATCCGCAAGCGACATTGGCTACGGTTGCTGGAGAAAATATTTTTATTTCGTTCATTTTTTATAGAAAAAAGAAAATAGAGAAAAGAGATTAGACTTGTAAACAGTCTTTATTCTCTTTTCTTTATTCTCAAGTCTTATTAATCATTCCCAAGTCTAATAATATCGGCAAACAAACCAGAAGCTGTAACATCTGCCCCAGCTCCAGCACCTTTAATAATCATTGGTTGTTTCGGATAACGTTCTGTGTAAAACATCACGATATTATCACTTCCTTCCAAATTATAAAACGGGTGGCCTTCTGGAATTTCTTGTAAACTCACACTCGCTTTTCCGTTATCAAATTTAGCAACATATTTTAATTGACAGTTGTTCGCTTTCGCGGACGCATATAGACTTTGATAATGTGCTTCATCTGCAATTAATGTTTTGTAAAAATCATCAACAGAATCACTTTTTAAACCAGCTTCCGAAAGGAAAGAGGTGTTATCGATATCTTCTAAATTCATTTCAACACCACTTTCTCTAGCCAAAATTAATATTTTTCTGGCCACATCAACACCACTTAAATCAATTCTTGGATCAGGTTCTGTATAGCCTTCATCACCAGCTTGTTTTACAACATCGTAAAACTTAGTTTTATCATTAAAATTATTAAATACAAAGTTTAAACTTCCTGATAATACCGCTTGAATGGAGTTGACTTTATCACCTGATGCAATCAAATTACTTAAGGTGTCAATAACAGGTAATCCTGCACCAACATTAGTTTCAAACAGGAAAGGTGCATTGTATTTTAATGATAACCTTTTTAACTCTTTATAGTTATTATATTCACTAGAACAAGCAATTTTATTACATGCTACAATACCTATACTTTCTCGCAAATACTGGGCATATAAATCGGCAACATCGGCATTTGCCGTTACATCAACAAAAATGCTATTACGTAAATTCAAAGATTTAGCATTTTCAAAAAAGCCTTGTAAGGTTGCTTTTTCGCCCTTTGCTAATTGCTCTTTCCAATCTTTTAAGTTAATACCAGATTCATCAAAAATCATGTGTCTTGAGTTTGAAAGCCCAGCAACTCTAAGACTAATTTTAAGATTATCTTTTAAAAACTTCTTTTGCTGTTTTATCTGTTCTACTAAACGTTCACCAACATTTCCAACCCCAGTTATAAAAACATTCAGTTGTTTTGTTTTCGATTCAAAAAATTGTTCATGAAGCGTATTTAAAGCCTTTTTTACATCATTTTCGTTGATAACAGCAGTAATATTCTTTTCTGAAGCACCTTGAGCAATCGCTCTAATATTAATGTTATTTCGCCCTAAACTACTAAACATTTTACCGCTTATACCTTGGTGGTTTTTCATATTATCACCAACTAAAGCGATAATGGATAAACCTGTTTCAACAATAATGGGATCAATTTTACCTAAAGCGATTTCATTTTCAAATGCTTTATCAATAGCAATTTTTGCATTTTCTGCCTCTTTATCTTCAATACCCAAACAAATGGAATGTTCTGAAGACGCTTGCGTAATCATAATCACATTTATTTTTTCTTGCGAAAGCGTTTCAAATAAACGTTTCGAAAACCCAGGAATACCAACCATTCCGGTGCCTTCTAAAGTCAATAAAGCAATATCGCTAATGTTACTGATACCTTTTACAGGCGATGTAGATTTTGTTTCTTCATTTGAAATGATAGTACCAGGCGCATCAGGTTCTAAAGTGTTTTTAATATGAATAGGAATTTGCAAACCTAAAACTGGCTGAACCGTTGGTGGATATAACACTTTGGCACCAAAATGAGATAACTCCATGGCCTCTTGATACGATATTTTTTCAATAGGGTAGGCCTGTTTTACTAATTTAGGATTGGTGGTATACATACCGCTCACATCGGTCCATATTTCCAATTGTTGCACATGTAAAGCCGCAGCAACAATGGCTGCAGTAAAGTCTGAACCACCGCGACCCAACGTCGTGATTTCTCCAATTCTAGATTTTGAAATAAAACCAGGAAGAATCGTGATATTCTGTGAAGCAGACTTAAAATAATCACGAATATTTTGATTTGTAATGCTATAATCAACTTCAGCTTTTGTGAAATTGGAGTTTGTAATTACTAACTCTTGAGAATTTTTAACATCAGCAGATAAACCTCTATTTTTCATAGTTTCTGCTATGATAAATGATGATAATAATTCACCAAAACTCACTAATTTATCTGATGTTTTAGGAGATAATTCATTTATTAAATAAATACCTTCTAATAAACTTTTTAAGCTATTTAGTTTTTCATCAACAAAACTTAAAATCGTTTCATGCTTTTCAGGATTCAATTCCTTTATGATATTGAAATGTCTTTCTTTTATACCTTCAAAGGTTTCTAAAAAAGCTTTGTCTTTGTTTTGCGCCTGTTTACCAGCTAAAAGTAATTTATCTGTAATGCCACCAACCGCTGAAACTACGCAAGCTATAGTATCAGTCTTGCCATAGTTTTCTAAAATGTTGATGACGTTATTTATATTTTTTGAGGAGCCTACCGAAGTACCTCCGAATTTTAAAACCTTCATGTTTTAATACGTGTATAATTAAAAATAATGCTTGAAATGTTGTAATTTTTTGAAATTACAAATTGAGTCTGCGAAAAATATATAACTAAGAACCCCAAAGGGTTGTAGTATTTGAAGTTGTTCCAATAATAGCCGTCGTTCCTTTAGTTAAAAAAGAAGATATTTGAAGTCTATTTTGGTTGAATTGATTCATTATAGTTATATAATACTCTCCAAAAGTATTACATTTAGCCTTATAAAAAAACTAAAATAACTTTTTTACAATATTCTTATCTTCAATCGCAATTCGTTTGAAAAAAACGACTATTTACAGTAAGAATTGAAAAATATATAATAATAGTATCCATGAAAATATTTTCTAAAGAACAGATTTACGAAGGTGATAGGTTAACGGCTGAAAAACAAAAAATTTCTTCAACCGATTTAATGGAGCGTGCAGGTACACAAATTTTTAATTGGATGCATGCCAGAATGCAGGGTGCTCAAGTACCTATTCATGTGTTTTGCGGTATTGGAAACAATGGTGGCGACGGACTGGTGTTATCGCGGCATTTAATTACACATGGTTATAATGTAAATACCTTCATTATTAATTGTAGTGATAAGCGGTCAAAGGATTTTCTTGTGAATTATGATCGTATAAAAAACGTGACTAAAAAATGGCCGGTTCTTTTAAGTTGTGCTGAAGATTTTCCTGAAATTAAACCTGAGGATATTATTGTTGATGCTATTTTTGGAATTGGCTTAAATAGAGCTATTGACACTTGGGTGAAGAAATTATTCATGCACTTTAGAACGAGTAAAGCATTTACCTTGGCTATTGATATTCCATCAGGATTGCATACTGATAAAGCAGTTAAAGATGAAGATGCTGTGGTTTGGGCAGGTTATACTTTAAGTTTAGCCTCGCCAAAATTAGTATTCTTTCTGCCCGAAACCGCAAAATTTACGGTACAATGGGAAGTTTTGGATATTGGTTTAGATCCAGAATTTTTATTTACTACACAAACTGAAGTTGAATTAATTGGTAAACTTGAAGTATTACCTAATTACGTTCCAAGAGATAAATTTTCGCATAAAGGCCAATTTGGACATTCCCTAATTATTGGAGGAAGCTATGGAAAAATAGGCGCTGTTACTTTGGCTAGTAGGGCAGCATTATCGGCTGGTGCTGGATTGGTTTCTGCTTATGTACCAAAATGTGGCTATCACGCTTTGCAATCATCTTTTCCTGAAGCCATGGTTATTACGGATACACATGAAGAAAAAATAACGTCCATTAAATTTGATATAGAGCCAACCGTTATAGCATTTGGCGTAGGAGCAGGAACAGATGCCAAAACAATAACTGCCTTTTCTGCTTTTTTAAAAACGAATAAATTGCCATTAGTTATTGATGCTGATGGCATTAATATACTTTCAAAAAAGAAAACACTACTTAAATTATTGCCAGAAGCCACCATTTTAACGCCGCACCCAAAAGAATTAGAACGATTGATTGGAACTTGGAAAGATGATTTTGATAAGTTGAACAAAATAAAAGCGTTTTCGAAAAAACACAAAGTAATCATCTTAGTAAAAGGTGCCAATAGCATTACTGTTTATGAAGATAAATTTTATGTGAACACCACAGGAAATCCTGGACTTTCTACAGCTGGAAGTGGTGATGTTTTAACTGGGATTATTACAGGTTTAATTTCACAGGGTTATCACCCATTAGCTGCGGCCATATTTGGTGTGTATTTACATGGGAAATCTGCCGATATTGCTGTTGAAGATTTTGGTTATCAAGCATTAATTTCTAGTCATGTTATTGATTATTTGGGTGAAGCCTATATTGATTTATTTAAACAACCAGAACCGCCACAAGCACCTCAGGAAGAAGAACAACCACAAGAATAGCAGAAAATAAACCAATAAAAAAAGCCGCAAATTGCGGCTTTTTTTATTGGTTAAATTGATTATATATTATGCTTTTCAAACAATTCAATTAACTTTTCACTTGAAGGTCTTGGTGCATTTGAATCAACAATATGGCCTTCAGTATCTATTAAAATAAATTTTGGAATCCCTTGAATTTGATATTCTCGCACAAAAGCAGATTCCCAATCATTATCTGCAAATAATTGAATGCCGCCAAGTTGTTTTTCATTCACCATAGTTTTCCATTTTTCATAATCGTTTGGTTTATCTATCGAGATACTCACAAATTCAATATTTTTCCCATGGTATTTTTTTTCAACCTCTTGTAAATGTGGTATTTGTTGAATACAAGGTCCACACCAAGTTGCCCAAACATCAATATACACATACTTTCCTTTTAAATCATCCAAAGAGGTTTTTCCTCCCGCATAATTTTCATAATTAACAAATTTAGGAGACACCTTTCCTTCTTTTAAAGCGGTTAGTTTCTCATACTTTTCTGAAACTATTTTATTGTTTTTCTCATTAGATGAATTTTCAGTAAACATTTTATAAAATCCATCAATATCCTCTGAATAATTCAAGTTAAAATTAGCAAAATCAAAAAGTAAGGTGTTTTTTATGCTTTCAGTTTCAATAGCACTTACCGTTTTAAGAAAAGCCAAATCATAAGCAATGGAATCTGTATCACTCAATTTACGCGCTTTATCGCCATAAAAATCATTAACTATGCCTTTATAATCACTTGAAAATTCAAAATCTTCAATATTATTATAGTCAACATCAGCAACTTCATTTAAAAAGTCATCAGAAACTTTAAAATCTTCATTTTTGGTAAAATATTTGTGGGCTC
>NZ_JBATHX010000325.1:0-8623 GCF_049667265.1 Algibacter sp.
AAAGAAGGTGTTAAATTCACAAACGCCTATTGTACAAGTGCGAGTTGTGCTGCGAGTAGATCTGTAATTCTTTCGGGGCAGTTTGGTCATGCCACAGGATCATATGGTCATGTACACGATTATCATCATTTTAGTACGTATGATAGCGTGAAATCACTACCTGTTTTATTAGAAAATGCCGGTTATGAAACGGCACGAATTGGTAAGTACCATGTAGCGCCAGAAAAGGTGTATCATTTTAATACAGTTTTAGAAGCAGATCCTAGAAACACAGTAGAAATGGCAGAAGCATGTACAAATGTTTTAAAATCTGATAAACCATTTTTCTTATATTTCTGTACAGACGATCCTCATAGAGGACATCCTTTTACACCAGACCCTTGGGATGCTCCAAATACTTTTGGAAATAAAAAAGAAGGTTACAAAAATGTTGATGCTATTACCTACAACCCAGAAGATGTTTTAGTTCCTGAGTTTTTGCCAGACACCAAACAAAGTCGTGAAGAAATTGCACAATACTATCAAAGTATTTCAAGAATAGATCAAGGTTTCGGAAAACTAATGAAAATGCTTCAAGACACAGGTAAAGCAGATAATACCATAGTATTCTATATCTCTGATAACGGAATGGCTTTTCCGGGAGCAAAAACAACCGTTCATGAACCTGGAATTAAATTACCTTGTATTATTAAAGACCCAACAAACAAAACAAAAGGAACTACCAATAATGCAATGATTTCTTGGGTAGACCTCACGCCTACTATTTTGGATATGGCTAAAGTAGATTATAAAGAAGAAGCATTTCATGGTAAATCGTTCAATACTATTATTGAAGAAGAAAACCCAAAAGGGTGGAACGAAATTTATGCCTCGCATACCTTTCATGAAATAACGATGTATTATCCAATGCGCGTAGTGAGAAGTGACAATTATAAGTTGATTTGGAACATAGCCTATCAATTAGAATATCCTTTTGCTTCAGATCTTTGGGCTGCTTCAACATGGCAAGGCGTATATAGAGTTAAAGAAGAATATTTCGGACCTAAAAAAGTGAAAGATTATTTATTCAGACCAGAATTCGAATTATATGACCTCTCTAAAGATCCAAATGAGACAATTAATTTAGCCACTATCAAAGGTTTTGAAATAGTTTTAGAGTCCATGAAATCCAAAATGAAAGATTTTCAAACTAAAACAAAAGATCCTTGGATGATTATGTGGAGTCATGACGCGTCATTACAAGGTTCAGGAGTTAATTTGTAATTACATATCAAAAATCATCAAACATAATGTTTTTATTGATTCTAGATGTATTGTACCCATAAGGACAACACATTAATTCACAAATACAAAACACTTGAGGAATTTAACGAATTTTCGTTTATAAAATAAAAAATATCAGATAATGAAAAATAAATCACAAATCTTTAGCCTAATTGCTGTTTTAATGCTGTTTTGTTCTTGTAGTTCTTCTGCGCAAGAAACCATAAACTTTAAACCTACAGATGGTGATTTAACATGGGAGGTTAGAAATACTATTGAAAACGCCAAAACAAAAGATATAAAATTAGTTTTTGAAAAAGGAACCTACACATTCCATACAGATTATGCTATTGGTAAATATCTTTATATTACCAATCATGGCAATGGTTTCAAAAAAATAATATTCAATTTTGAAGGCTTTAATTCGGTTGAAATTGAAGGAAACGGTTCAGAGTTTATTTTTCGTGGTCAGGCCGCTCCTATGGTATTTGAAGGCTGTAATAAAATCGATGTTAAAAACGTAACCATAGATTGGGACATTCCTTTTTCTTTTCAAGGCGATGTAATGGCTGTTAATAAAGAAGAACATTATTACGATTTAAAACCGTACACAAAAGGTTTCTCTTGGGATCTAAAAAGAGGACAAATAGAATTCCCAGGAATCAACCATTTTAACTTCACTTCTTTAGGTAGTTCGCTATCTCATAATAAAGAATCTAAAGCTGTAGATTATGGCGCTATGGATCAAACATTAAATCCAAACTACGTTGAAAAATTAAGCAATGGAAACTTAAGATTTCATGATAAAAACATGAAAAATTTTCCAAGAGTAGGTTCTGTTTTGCAATCAAAAGGTGATAAAAAAAATAACCGCTATGCTCCTGCTTTTTTAGTACGAAATTCGAAAAATATTATTTTCGATAAAGTCGTGATTCATCATGCTTTAGGAATGGGCTTTCTATTTGAACGCTCTGAAGATATTGATATTTTAAATAGTGGAATTTACATTCGTGAAGGTTCAGATAGAGTCATTTCTATCATAGCAGATGCAACACATTTTGCCAACTGCAAAGGGGATATTTTAATAGAAAACTGTCGCTTTGAAGGTATGTATGATGATGGAACAAATGTACACGGAACCTATGTTGAAATTGACAAAATTTTAGATAGTAAAACAGTTCGAGTTGCTTTAAAACATGACCAACAAATGGGGTTTGAATTTGCTGGGGTTGGTGATGATATTTGGTTTATTAAAAACCCAAATCCTCAGCGCGCAGGCGAAAATCAAGTAACCTCTGTTAAAGTAATTAACGATTATTTTACAGAGTTAACGTTTAAAAATGAGTTGCCTTCAGATTTAAACAAAGGTGATATTTTAGAGAATAAAACATGGAATCCAAACTTTACTATGCGTGGAAACACAATTCGCGATCATAGGGCAAGAAATATTATAATAAAAACACCTAATAAAATTATTATAGAAGATAATGATTTATCATCAATGATGTCTTCCATAATGTTACGAGGTGAATCGTTTTACTGGTTTGAATCCGGTAATGTGGAAGATGTAATAATTCGCAACAACCGTTTTGAGTATTGTAATTATGGTGGAGCAACAGATCATGCTATCTTAAAAGTTTCTCCAAGATTAGGAAAAACGTTCGATCAAACTATTTCCTATGATAGAAATATTGTTTTTGAAAACAACACAATAAAAACCTTTGATAATGGCATTGTTTGGGCAGACCGAGTTGATGGTTTGGTTATAAAGTATAATACAATTATTCAAACAAATACAGAGAAACCTCAATTTCCTAATAGGGCTACTTTTGAGTTATTTAATTGTATAAATGTTGAAATAAGTAAAAACTCTTATAAAGGTAGCGTTACAAACAATTTAAAAGTTGATAAAAAAACGTCTGAAAACATGGTTATAAAAGGAAACAAAGGATTTGAAAACTTAAAATAATTAAGAATCATGAAATTAAGGTTTGCTTTAATAATTTCCTTGTTACTAAATGGCGTTTTTAGTAATGCTCAAACTTTAGAGGAACAAGCACGTACTAAAATCATAGAATTAAACACGTTAATTTCACAAGCTGAAGATGAAAACATAAGTGTTTTAAAAGAAAAAATGACGGTTAGAACCGCAGAAATATTTTTGGAGTATGCAAATTGGGATGAAGAAAACATAACAATGAATACTGACTTGTTTGCACTTGTAAATAGGTATAAAGATAATGCTTCAGAAATGGCAAATTTATTGCCAGATTTTGAAAGGAATGATGTTATTGACATGTTGGATGAAGCCATTTCATATATCACTTTATTAATTCAAAAACAGGTGTTTAGAAAACCTATACCTGTTGTAAATTGGGAAGAAGTTACACATCAAAATGACCAACTTACTTTTAATGAGAAACCTGTTTTTTTATCGGATTATACATGGAAACCTAAAACATCATTTCTAACAGAATATCATGGGAATTTAGATGGTTTTTTTCTTACTCCTAGCATGGTTACCGACAAAAACGGCTCTATAAAAGCCAATACACTTAATGATTTAAACTCCAAACCAACCGGTTCAATGGGTTTTATTTTTTTGAATCATAAAAATGTACCTAATTGGTCCTTAACTGAGTATGGAACTGATTTTGAAATGCGAACCGACACTTTTACTGGTTATGATATAGATCACCCTGGAGCAAGAGAATTATGGAGTTATTTATTTGCTGGTGTTATACCGCAAATGGCAGGCAAAAAATATACTCAGTTGGGTTATATGCTTTGCAATGAGCCTCATTTTTTCACACATACAGATGGTAGTAATTTGCCTTGGGCATCAGGTTCTGTTTCTAATTTTACAATAGAAAAATTTAAAACATGGTTAACAAACAAACATACAACAATTAGCAGGTTGAATAGTTTATGGGGAACCAATTTTACAAGTTTTAATAACGTCACAATTTCTATTCCTATTGATATCAATAAAAAAGGAACTGCTATTTGGTATGATTGGGCATTGTTTAATATGTATCGAGTTACCGAATGGTATAAATTTTTAAAATCTGAAATAAAAACATATGATGCTAACGCAAAGGTTCACTTAAAAATAATGCCACACCTTTGGTCTGACAATGAAAAAGTACATGGAATTGACTTAGAAGCTCTTACTGAAATAAGTGAAATTGTTGGTAATGATGCTAAAGCTGAAAACAACCATATGTGGGGCCCTGAAGAAGAATGGGAAGCTCATTATGCTTTAAAATGGAGAGAGCTATGTATGAGTAATGATTTTATGAAATCTGTTGGTCCAAATAAAATCAATTTTAATTCAGAAACCCATTTCTTAACAACTTCTAGAAGTCGTGATTTATATTTAGATCCAGCTTATGCTAGAGCTACCTATTGGTTAGCTCATACTTATGGTATGACTGCGAATCAAACTTGGTTTTGGGCAAGAACTGAAGATGGTTCTCCAAGAAACGGAATTAATGTAGGTAATGGATATGCAGGCTCAAACAATCATCAACCAAGAGTTACTAATGAACTTGAAGCCACAATTTTGGATTTAAATTCATTTTCTGATGAAATCATGGCAATGCAACGTCAAAAAAAACCAATCCGAATTTTTTATTCGAAAACATCGGCAATAAATAAAGAAACACATTTAGATGATATTTTTGATTTGTATGAGTCCCTTCATTTTGAAGGGATTTCATTAGGTTTTGCAACCAGAAATATCATAGAAAATCAGGATAATAATTTATGGGATGTTATAGTTGTATACAAAACAGCCTTTGTTACTCAAGAAGAATTTACGGCATTGCAAACCTATTTAGATAATGGCGGAACCGTAATTATAGATTCAGAAAGTGTAAAGAAAAATGAATATGGAGAACCACTTTCATCATTAAATGCTAGTAATGGAAATTTGATGACCATTTCTACGCTTTCATCAATAAAAACTAATGCGCTAAGTATTGCTGACACTAAAAACCATTCACCAGAAGTAACTATTACAGAAACTAATGGAATTGGTGTAAAAGGATGCGTTTGGAAAAACGTAAAAAACGAGAATGGCAACAATGTTTTGTCTGTAGTGAATTTAGGTAAAACCGACGCCACTTTAACAATCAATTTAAAAGAAGCCACAGGAAATATAATTACTAAAGATTTATTAAAAGGGATTGAAGTAAGTAATACACCTACTTTAAAACCTTATGAACTCTATTTTGTAGAAGTAACAGACTCAAATAATTTAACTGTAGATAAAAATAAAGATGTAACGTTTAAATTATATCCGAATCCTGCTAATTCATTTCTAAATATCCAATCTCCAATTGGAAGTGAAATCATTTTATACTCTATTACTGGAGCTGTTTTACAAGTTATAAAAAGTAAAGAATTAATCACCAAAATTTCAACTCAAGGCTATGCAACTGGCGTTTATTTGGTAAAAATAAAATCTGATAAAAAAACAGAAACAAAAAAAGTAGTTGTTTATGAAAAATAGACTTGGGCTTTTTATTATAGTTGCTACGCTAATAAATATATACGGGTGCAAATCTTATATAACAAATTCAGAAAAAGACAATGTTCAAGTTGTTTTATTGGCAGGTCAATCTAATATGGCTGGTGCAGGAAATTATGATGAATTATCTGATGAAATTAAAAAAAGAATTGAAAAGGTAGCACATAGAGTTTTATTAAGCCAGTCTAATGTTTCACAAAAACCGCTATCATATTATATTAATAAACCAAGTGAGAAATACAACTTTACAAAACGATTTGGTCCAGAATTATTATTAGGTTTAACCTTAGCAGAAAAATATCCAAACAAAGAATTTTTGTTGATAAAACATGCCAAAGGAGGCACAGCTTTATATGGTGCTTGGAATCCGGAATGGACCATAGAAAAAGCTAAAGAGATAGAAAAAGGCGAAAAAAAACAAAATTGGAATTTACCAGAAATTCATATAGATTTAATAAAAAGCAATTTAGAAATACTTAAGAAAAAAAGTAAATCTTATCAAATTATTGGAATGGCTTGGATGCAAGGGGAAAACGATGCTGGTCTTGATGTTGCTGCAAATTCCTATGCTAAAAACTTAAAAAAATTAATAGAAAAATATAGAACAGAATTTAATGAAACTAACATGCCATTTGTTTTTGGACAAATAAACTCGAGATATGGTATTGAAGGCGGTGCAGAAATTGTTAGAAATCAGATGGAAAAAGTGCCTCAAATGCTAAAACAAGTGTCATTAATAAAAACAACTACAAAAGAAAATTGGTTAGATTTCCCTAAACATTCAGACAACGTACATTATAATACAGAAGGTCAAAAAAGGTTAGGTATTACTTTAGGAAAAGAACTTTTAAAATTAATGAAGTAAAAAGCATGAAAAAACTAATAACAGTTTTAATTATTTTAGTGTGTAACACAATTAGCGCTAAGGTTACTCCTAACTCGTTATTTCAAGATAATATGGTGCTACAGCGCCATCAACCAATAGCCGTTTTTGGCAAAGCCACATCAGAGAAAACAATTACAGTTGTTTTTAAAACTAAAATATATTCAGCTAAAGTAAAAAATGGTGAATGGAAAGTTTTTTTTGATGAATCTGAAGCAGGTGGACCTTTCACACTAATTATAAAAGGTGAAAATGAAGTCGTTTTATCAAATATTTTAGTTGGAGAAGTGTGGTTATGTTCTGGTCAGTCAAATATGGAAATGCCAGTAATTGGAAATAAAGGACAACCCATAAACGGGAGTAATTTGGCCATTCTAAGAAGTGAAAATTCTCAAATAAGAATGTTTAAAGTAGGAAAAAAAATGGCATCAGAACCATTAGATGCTTGCAAAGGAGAATGGAGTATTGCAAATCCTGAAACCGTTTTACATTATAGTGCAACTGCTTACTTTTTTGGAAAAATGCTTCAGGAAACTTTAAATATTCCAATAGGATTAATTAATAGCAGTTGGGGAGGAACTCCTGCTGAAGCTTGGACTCCAAAAGACATTATAGATTCTGAATTTAAAGATTTTAAGGGTTGGAATACAGACGATTCTAAACCTCAAAAAAATCCAGCAGTTTTATACAACGGAATGATTCATCCTTTAATACCCTTTACTTTTAGAGGTACCATTTGGTATCAAGGAGAAGCCAACAAAACTTACCATCAAAGCTACACCCAGCTATTTTCTTCAATGATTAAAAGTTGGAGAACAAATTGGAATCAAGGTGAATTCCCATTCTATTTCGTACAAATTGCTCCACTTGGTTGGGGAGGCGATAATCAAGCTTTTTTAAGAGAGGCTCAATTAAAAACTATGTTAGCAGTTCCAAACACAGGAATGGCTGTAACTCTGGATATTGGAGAACAATTTAATATTCATCCTGCAGAAAAACAAAAAGTTGGAGAACGTTTAGCACTTTGGGCATTGGCAAAAGATTACGGATATAAGAGTATTCAATTTTCTGGGCCTGTTTACAAATCAATGCGTATTAAAGGAAACATAATAGCTATAGAATTTGATTATGCTCCTAATGGTTTGACAACTTTCAACAAAGAATTAAATGGCTTTAAAGTGGCAGGAGCCGATAAAATTTTTCATGATGCAGAAGCCAAACTTTTAAAGGGTGGAAAACTAATAGTTTCGAGTGATAAAGTAGAACAACCTATTGCTGTAAGATATGGTTGGCAAGATTGGATAAGTGGTTCTTTATATAATACAGCAGGACTACCAGCTTCTTCATTTAGAACAGACAATTGGGACAATTAGTTTTGCAAAGCACCTAATTAAGTTCATTTAACTAATAAATAAAACGGAAACATATATAAATACTTATGAAGACAAAATATCTCATTTTTCTAGCAATCCCCTTTCTCTTTTTACAAACAAATTGTAAAACTCAAAAAGGAGAAAAGACTCAAGTAGCAGAAAAAAAAGGAACTATTAAGGACAAACCAAATCTGATTATCATTCATACAGATGAGCATAATTTCAGAACCTTAAGTTGCTATCAAGATTTAATGACAGAAGATCAAGCCTTTGTTTGGGGAAAAGGGAATAACTCTACCACACCAAATATTGATAAAATTGGACAACAAGGAGCCATAGCTACAAGTTATTATAATTCTTCTCCTGTTTGTACACCTTCAAGAGCCTCATTGGTTACTGGCTTATATCCACAAGCAACAGGAGCGCCTAAAAACGGAATGCACATACGCGAAGATATTCCAACATTTGCTACCATTTTAAGAGATCAAGGTTATGCCACGTCTTATGTTGGTAAATGGCATTTAGCGGGTCACGAAAAATACACATTTGGTATTAAGTACAAAGCAGGAT
>NZ_JBATHX010000326.1:0-12872 GCF_049667265.1 Algibacter sp.
TTCCGTTTGCATGGTTAAGGGCAACTGAAAAGCCCATGCGATATGCTATTGTTAAAATTACAAATGTTGCCATTAATTTAGGTCTAACCATTTGTTTGTTATTGATTTTACCAGGATTGGCAGAAAATAATCCAGAATCTGTATTTGGTAGCCTTTACCGGCCAGATTTTGAAATCTCATACATATTTATTGCAAACTTAATTGCAAGTGCTATAACACTTGTAATGATGCTTGGGTTGTATCTTAAAACCACTTATGTTTTTGATTCAGTTTTATGGAGAAAAATGCTAAAATACAGCATGCCTGTTATGCTAGCCGGAATTGCTTTTACAATTAATGAAGTTTTTGATAGAGTATTACTTTCAGAATTGCTTCCAGAAAATATTGCCGATAGCGAAATAGGAAAATATTCCGCATGTTACAAACTAGCGTTGTTTATGACCCTTTTTGCCACGGCCTTCAGAATGGGCATTGAGCCTTTTTTCTTTAGTCATTCTAAATCAGAAAACCCGCAAAAGGCCTATGCTCAAATAACTAATTATTTTGTGATTTTAGGAAGCGTAATTTTATTGGCTGTAGTTGTTTTTGCGGATGTGTTAAAAGTGATTTTTATTCAAAATGAAGCGTATTGGGAGGCTATGGCAATTGTCCCCATTATTGTATTAGCAAGTTTCTTTTTAGGAATTTATCATAATCTTTCTGTGTGGTATAAAATTACAGATAAAACTAAAGTTGGTGCATATATTTCATTTGTTGGGGCGATATTAACCATTATTATTAATTATTTTTTCATTCCATATTATGGCTATGTAGCCTCGGCAGTCGCCACCTTATTAGCTTATGGAACTATGATGTTCTTATCTTTCTATTTTGGAAGAAAACATTATCCAATACCTTATGATATAAGAAGAATTGTATTTTACTTGGTAATTTCAATAGTATTTTCAATACTTTCTTTTTACATATTTAAACGTAATTTAATTATTGGTGTTCTGTTACTTTCCTTATTTTTGGGACTAGTTTACAAGTTAGAAAGTACCACCTTGAAAAAGATATTTTTAAAAAAATGAAAATTAAAATCATAAATAAATCCAGTCACGATTTGCCGCATTATGAAACTATTGCATCCGCAGGTATGGATTTACGAGCAAATATCACCGAAAGTATTTCATTGAAGCCAATGGAACGCGCCATTGTTCCTACTGGCTTATTTTTAGAGCTTCCAATTGGCATTGAAGCGCAAGTACGGCCAAGAAGCGGCTTAGCTGCTAAAAAGGGCATTACGGTGCTTAATGCTCCAGGAACCATTGATGCTGATTATAGAGGAGAGGTTGGGGTGATATTAATTAATTTATCAATCGAAAAATTCACCATTGAAAATGGAGAGCGTATCGCACAATTGGTCATTGCAAAACATGAACGTGCAGAATGGGAAGCAGTAGAAGTTTTGTCTGAAACCGATAGAGGCGAAGGTGGTTTTGGGAGTACTGGTGTAAAATAAATTCCTGCGAACGCAGGAATCTCATAGTCGATAAAGATGAAATAGGGGTATGTCTATATCATGACGAACAAGCCAAACGGCGTTTTGTATATTGGAGTAACTGATAATATTGAAGAAAGAGTAAAAGAGCATAGGCTAAAAGTGTACCCAAAATCTTTTACCGCGAAATATAATTGTGATAAATTAGTTTATTTTGAAGAATTTGAAAATGGAAGTGAGGCTGAAAAAAGAGAAAGACAGCTTAAGAAATGGAAGAGAGAATGGAAGATTGAATTAATAGAGGATATGAATCCTAGTTGGACTGATTTAAGTATCAACTGGAATTTAAATTTGAATAAGTTAAGAGAATAAAATAAAGAGGTTCCTTTTTTTACAGGAATAAAGTTTAATTTAAAAGGTACCCGCTTTCGCGGGCAATTGTATGAAAATAATAGTACCAATGGCAGGACGGGGTTCTCGTTTAAGACCACACAGTTTAACCGTACCAAAACCATTAATTCCAGTAGCGGGACAACCTATTGTTCACCGTTTGGTAAAAGATATAGCTAAAGTTTTAAAACAACCTATTGAAGAAATTGCCTTTGTTTTAGGCGATCCAGCGTGGTTTGATGATGATGTGGTTTCTAAATTAGAAGATTTAGCCAAAAGTTTAGGCGCAAAAGCTTCTATTTACCGCCAAGATAAACCGCTTGGAACTGGTCATGCGATTATGTGCGCGAAACCGTCACTTTCGGGATCTGCAGTAATTGCTTATGCCGATACTTTGATAAGAGCTGAATTCGATTTAGACCCAACAGCAGATAGTGTAATTTGGACAAAACAAGTGGATAACCCAGAAGCATACGGTGTGGTTAAATTAAATGCTAATCAAGAAATAGTTGAGTTAGTAGAAAAACCAAAAACCTTTGTGTCTGATCAAGCCGTAATTGGCATCTACTATTTTAAAGATGTGGCCGTTTTAAAAGGAAAACTACAAGAAATTTTAGATGAAAACATAATGAATGGCGGCGAATACCAAATTAATGATGGTATAAAACGCATGATGGCGGAAGGTAAAATTTTCAAAACAGGAACTGTTGATGAGTGGATGGATTGTGGAAATAAAGAAATCACCATAGAAACCAATCAACGTATGTTAGGGTTTTTAAAAGCGGATGGAGAAGAGCAATTAGTGGCAAATTCAGCTAAATTGGAGAATTCAAAAATTATTGAGCCTTGTTTTATTGGTGAAAATGTGGTGCTTAAAAATACAACAATTGGACCTTTTGTTTCGGTTGGAAATGGCACAGTTATTGAAAATTCAACCATTGAGAATAGTTTAATTCAAACCAATTCTGAAATTAAAAATGCCAAGTTAAACAATGCTATGATAGGTAATAACGTTAAGTATAATGGCGAGTTTACAAGCATCAGTATTGGTGATTATTCTGTATTAGAATAATTCCTGCGAAGGCAGGAATCTTATAAATTTGAGTTATAAATAGAATTTAAATCTGTCGATATGTTTAAATTTCGGCTGTTCGCGTTAGGGATTGCAGCGTAAAGCCCGACCCTTGTGGTAACGCCCAAATAATATTTAATGAAAAGAAACATCTACATCTTATTTTTTTTCTTCGGAACGCTTTTGCTTCCGCAGATAAACTATGCGCAAGTAGATTTTAATAAAACACCTGATGATGATTTGGGTGTTAATGAAGATAAGTTCCAAGAGCTATTTTACGAGGCTTTGAAACAAAAAGGCATTGAGAATTTTGATAGGGCCGCCGAAGCGTTTGAAAAATGCATTGAAATTGATAATTCGGTACCTGTTTTATATTTTGAATTGGGTAAAAGCTATAATAAACTTAAAAACTTTGGAGCTGCAGAGGACGCTTTGAAAAAAGCAGTTGATAAAGACCCAGATAACGAGTGGTTTTTGGATGAACTTTACGGTTTTTATGCTTCGCAAAATGAGCTTGATAAGGCGATAAAAACCATTAAGCAATTGGTTAGGTTTCATCCGGATTATAAGGAAGATTTGGCGGCACTATATGTTAAAACCAAAAAGTATGATGACGCTTTGGAAATTCTGGATGCCTTGGATGCTGAATACGGCGTTTCCGTAAGCAGAGATTTAACGCGAAATCGAATTTATGAAGCTACGGGTCGTAAAAAAGATCAGATTGAGAATTTAGAAACCCGCGTTGAAAACAATCCAGAAAAAGAATCCAATTATCTGGCACTTATTTTTCGCTACAGCGAGAACAATGAAAAGGAAAAAGCTTTTGAAACGGCTAAAGAACTGTTAAAAATAAATCCGAATTCGCAATTAGTACATTTGGCTTTATACAAGTTTTATTTAGATGAAGACGATGCTGAAAAGGCCATTGAATCGATGAAAATTGTGGTGAAAAGTTTAGAAATAAAACCTGAAGCCAAGCTGAAAGTTCTTAAAGATTTCGTGAATTTTGTTAAGGAAAATCCGGATTACGAAGCAGATTTAGTGGAGGCTACAGCTTTGGTTAGCGATGCTGATAATAGCAAGTCTATGGAGGAGTTGGGCCAATATTATTTAGCAAAAAATGATAAGGTAAAAGCTTTAGAAAATTTTGAAGAAGCATTGAAATTAGAACCCAACAATTTTGGAGTTTTACGAAATGTTATGCTGTTATATTTAGATTTAAAAAAGTACGATATAGCTAAAGAAAAGAGTGGTGAGGCGCTTGAAACATACCCATCGCAGCCTGTTTTATATTTAATTAATGGCGTTGCTTTAAATGAATTAAACGAGCCAAAAGAAGCAATTGAATCTTTAGAGACTGGTTTAGATTATATTATTGAAGACACTAAAATGGAAGCCGATTTTTACAATCAAATGAGTAAAGCATATACCTTGCTAAACAATACTGCAAAGGCAAAAGCGTTTATTGATAAGGCAAAACAAATACAATCCCCAAATTGATGTATAAATTTTTAAAAATTACTTTAGGCTTCGTTTTATTCATGTTTTTTAATTGTAAATCGGCCAAAACAATAAGTTCTGGTGACGCCAATTATAATTTGCCTACCAAACAATTAATAAAAGAAAACGCAAAACAAGCTGCCGTTTTTAATACGTTGCAATCTAGACTTAAAATCACCTTTACTCAAAAAGGAAAAACCCAGTCGCACACAGTTAATTTTAGAGCTAAAAAGGACGAAGCCATCTGGATAAATGCAACGTTTTCGGTTATTAGAGCCTTGGTAACGCCAGAAAAAGTGAGTTTTTATAATAAGCTAGATAATACTTATTTTGATGGCGATTATAAGTATTTAAGTGACTTGTTGGGCACGACATTAGATTTTAATAAAGTCCAGAATCTATTATTAGGTGAAACCTTGTATGCCATGAATTCTGGCGATTATAAGGCGTCTGTTGATGAAGGCACATATATTGTGCAACCAAAAAATCAGCGCGATTTATTCGAAATATTCTTTTTATTAAATCCATCAAATTTTAAAGTGAAGTCGCAACAAATTTCACAGCCTAGGGAGTTTCGGCATTTGCAAATTGATTATTTAAGCTATCAAGATGTTGAAAAACAAATTATCCCTGAATTAATTAAAGTAATTGCTATTGAGGCCGCCGAGGAAACGATTGTAGAATTAGAAATGAAGAATGTATCTTTAAACGAAGACTTGCGTTTTCCGTTTAAAATACCATCAGGTTTTAAAGAAATTCAGCTTTAATGAAAATGAGCGCGCCTACATATAAACTTATTTTTATTCTGAGTTTTTTGTTGTTCAGTAGTTTTGGGTTTTCACAAAGTGATAAGCAAAAACAATTAGAATCTCGCCGACAAGAACTGCGAAGAGAAATTCAAAAAATTAACGAGCTACGAAGCGAAAACAAATCCAAAGCAAAATCTGAATTATCTTTAATTGAAGATTTCAATTATAAAATTAGTGTGCTTTCCAACCTTATAAAAGTAACTAACCAGCAAGCTAACTTACTAACTCGCGAAATTAGTTCGAACCAGAACAAAATAGCCGATTTAAGAGTTGAATTAAAGCTGTTAAAGGATGATTATGCTGCCATGATAGTCAAGTCCTATAAAAGCAAAAATCAGCAAAGTAGGATCATGTTTTTATTGTCTTCAGATAATTTTAAACAAGCGTATAAACGGTTGCAGTACATCAAACAATATTCGGACCACCAGAAGCAGCAAGGTGAAATTATTAAAACGAAAACTGTAGAGCTTCAAGAGACTAATTCAAATTTATTAAAGCAACAAGAAGCTAAAAAGAAACTGATTGCTGAAAACAGGGTGGTTCAAAAGTCTTTGGAAACAGAACGGAAGGAACACCAATCGTTAATGGCATCTATAAATAAAAATTTGTCGAAATATGCGTCTCAAATAAAAGAAAAGCAACGCGAAGCTGACAAGATTGATCGGGAAATTAACCGTATTATTGAGGCCGCTATTGCTAGTTCGAATAAAAAAGCAGGGAAAACGACAAGTTCTAAAACTTTTGCATTAACTGCCGAAGAAGAAGTATTAGCTTCAAACTTTATATCCAATAAAGGAAAATTACCTTGGCCTGTAGAGAAAGGTTTTGTGCGCTTAGGATATGGCACACAACCACACCCAATTGATAGATCGTTAACCATAAAAAGTAATGGTGTGCGTATTGCAACTGAAAAAGGAGCAAAAGCTAGAGCGGTTTTTGATGGTGAAGTGAGTGAGATTTTGAAGATGAAAAACGTAAATCCTATTGTCATGATTCGCCACGGGAACTACTTGACACTATACAGAAACTTATCTCAAGTGTATGTGGAAAAAGGGGATAAAGTAAAAACTAAACAGGTTATTGGTGAGGTTTTTACAAATCCATCTAATGGAGAAACGATTTTGAGTTTTACACTATCTAAAGGAACATCTACAGAAAACCCTGCGAGTTGGATTTATAAAATGTGACAAAGTTTAGTTTGTCATCCTGAACTTGTTTCAGGATCTTATTAAACTACAATTATTCTATTGAAGTTCCGCCTTTGTCTTAGGAGTTGCAGAGAAACATTTATGTTCATGAATTCTTTAATATAAAATAGAAACGCATTAATAAAAGCCCGCAGCCCGTCGAAGGAGGCGGGAGGACTTGTAAAGTAAAGCCCGACCCTCGTGGTAACCTGCCTGCCGGCAGGCAGGTTACCAAATTTTTATTACATTAATCAAACAAAGCCTTTAACTCTGTAGCTTCATGGGGTTTCATTTTCCCCGCCAATAACAGACTTAATTGTTTTCGGCGTAATGCGGCTTCAAAACGTGCTTTTTCTAAATTGGTTTCTGGAACCACCTCAGGAACAGCAATTGGTCGCCCAGTTTCATCAACAGCTACAAAGGTATAAATAGCTTCGTTGGCTTTGGTTTTGGCACCAGATTCGCGGTCTTCTATCCAAACATCAATAAACACTTCCATAGAGGTTTTAAAGGCGCGAGACACCTTAGCTTCAACAGTAACAACACTTCCTAGCGGAACAGCACGATTAAAAGCAACATGATTTACAGATGCGGTTACTACAATACGTCTGCAATGGCGCCTGGCAGCAATACTTGCAGCGCGATCCATTCGCGCTAACAATTCGCCACCGAATAGATTATTTAAAGGATTGGTTTCACCAGGTAAAACCATATCGGTCATGATTGTTTTTGATTGTTCGGGAGTCTTTGCTTGCATCTTAAAATTTTGATGTGGCAAAGTTATACCAATTTGGTTATAAAATATAGCATTAAAGACAAAGTTATTTTTGAACGTAAAAACGCTGTGATTAAATTGCATAGCCTAGTTACGGAATTTATAAACAAGGCATTTAGATTCAAAAAGAATGAGTCGACTTGCTATATTTTATGCCAAGTGGGTATTGATTATTAAAGAAGTAATTATTTAATAACTAGTCTAACTTTTTAACTAGCAACCAAGCATCGCTATTATGCGTTTTTTTGATATTTCGCAATGATTTTAAGGCATCAATTCTGCCTTCGTAACTTGCATAAACAACTTGGTGTAAACCGTATTTATTGGCGCCAATTTTTCTAGCGCTAAAACCATCTGATTTCAGTTGTTTTACTTTTTTATCACAGTTTCCCTCAACTCTAAAAGCACCTGCAACAATATGGTAATTACCAGTTTGTTTGGTAACGTTTAAAGTAATTGCTGGAAATGGATTTAAATTAAAAGTAGCTTGTTGTATTTTAGAGTCTAACTGTTGTGTTGCTTGTCTTTGGGCTAATTGATTATGCGTTTCAATCTGATTTACATAATATTTAGAAGCACCAAAACCACCTATTGTTAAGGCTATTAAAGCTACAGCAGCATATTTTAAATATGATTTTGATTGACGTTTTTCTGGCGTTATAGCAATAGGAATAACTTTTTCAATAGCCTCGGCTTCTTTTTTGTAAACCTCGCGCGTTACAGTTGGTGTGACAAATTCTGATAAGCCAAATGAATCGGTTAAATAATTTAAATGATAAGTAGGTTCAAATAAAATTTTACCTTCATCATTAAAAACAATATCACCAATATTTTTAAAAGTAAGTGTTTCGCCTTGCGTTAAGTAAGATTTTAAAAGTTTAACACGTTTCGCAATTTTTCTGTTTGCAAGCTCAAAAGGTATTTTTTCTACATCGGCAATATAATGTGCCAATAAACCATCATTCTGTTGAATTTGCTCATTAAACGATACTACTTTTTTTGGTGCATGAAAGGTATTTGTCGTCGCTTCGATAGTTGCAGATACACGTTGGGTTAAAAAAGCACCAAACTCAGGGATGGTAACACACTCATATCTATAGAGTAAATCGCTTATGTAGGTTTCTAATTGCATGGAAACAAAGTTAAAAAAATGAACTTTCTAATAAAATTTGGGCGTAACTATTTATTAACAATGTAAAAATTCTTTTATTGCGGTTTAATTATTAGATACTTAGAATGACTGAAAATGATTTGCTTTACACATTAGCGCTTCAACATGTACCAAATATTGGCGATATTACCGCAAAACGGCTCATTTCGCATTGTGGGTCTGCGGAAGCAGTTTTAACAGAAAAGAAGCAAAATCTTCTAAAAATTGAGGGTATTGGAAGCGTTACAGTTAGCGATTTGTTTAAAACTCATCATTTAAAAGAAGCCGAAAAAGAGATTGAATTTATTAAAGAAAATCATATTGAAGTTTCTTTTTTTCAAGATTCTAATTATCCGGAAAAATTAAAACATTGTATTGATGGTCCCATTTTACTGTTTCAAACTGGGAACATAGATTTAAAGAAAAAACACATTATTAGCATAGTTGGTGCCAGAAAAATTACTACAAATGGAATTGCGTTTTGCGAAAAATTGGTGGAACAATTAGTACCATACAACCCCATAATTGTTTCGGGGTTTGCATACGGAACTGATATCACGGCTCATAAAGCAGCTATGAAACATAATTTGCAAACTGTAGCGTGCTTAGCCCATGGACTAGATCAAATTTATCCAAAAGTGCATAAAAAATATATGGTTGATATGGAGAAAAATGGTGGTTTTTTCTCTGATTTTTGGAGTACAGATGCTTTTGATAAAAATAATTTTTTAAAACGTAATAGGGTTATTGCGGGTTTGAGTGAAGCCACCATAGTTATTGAATCTGCTGAAAAAGGAGGAAGTTTAGTAACTGCAGATATTGCCAATTCTTATAATCGCGATGTTTTTGCTGTTCCAGGGCGCATTACAGACACCCAAAGTATGGGTTGTAATAATTTGATAAAACACCAAAAAGCCCACATGTTAACAACACCTTTGGATGTGCCTTATATTCTGGGATGGGAATTAGAAAATGATAAAAAACCAGTAATCCAAAAACAATTATTTGTCGAGTTGGACGCCACCGAAAAAATCATTTATAATTATTTAAAAGAAAACGAAAAACAACAATTGGACATGATTGCTATTAATTGCGAATTGCCCATATTTAAAGTAGCAAGTTTTTTATTAAATATGGAATTAAAGGGCGTGATTAGGCCACTTCCCGGCAAGTTGTTTGAGGTTATTTAACAAATTCCTGCTTAGGCAGGAATCTTATAAATGAAATTAGATATCTCTTAAATATTTATCCGTAAAACCCAAATGTCTTTAAAATCATTAAGTTTTAAAAGATCCTTTTGTTTTTGATAAATGATATTGGGGTCTGGGTCTGTTTTTAAATAAATGTAGGTCCAGTTATTTTCAGGATTAACAAACGATAAAGGCGTGTAACCTTTGTCTTTTAAATAGTTTGTCCAATTTGCAGCATTGGTTTTTTTCGAAAATATATTGGTTACCAAATAATATCCTTTTTCGATGGATGGAATTAATATAGGTTTTAAATTTTTAATTTTCTCAAGGTCTTCATCAATCACTTCTTCTACCAAAACGTCCTCATTTAAACTCTCATCCTTGTTGTTATTCAAAACTAAAATGGAGTTTTTATCTTCTTTAACAGATATGTAAATGGGAGATATTTCAGTTTCAAAGGCTACAAAAAACAGATAAAACATATCTGCCTTACTATTAAATTGAATGGTCGCTTCCGAAACATTATGAGAAATCACATGATTATTTTCATTTGGTAATTTAATTTTTAAAGCATCAAAACCAAACGTGTTTTTGCTGTTTGGATTTCTATCTGAAAAAATAGAATCACCTATAGAAATAGTACTATTAAAGAAATTGAATTTGGGTCTTATTTTGTTGAATAGTGGAATGTAAGTGTTGTTTTGGTAATTAAAAAAGGAACATTTATCTGATTTGAATTTTTGATCACCCTCTAATGCTCCAATTAATATTGAGGTTTCTATACTGCCTTCCTCGGGCGATTTAAAATCATTAAAACGAATGTCTACCGGTTTTTTAAATACATCAACAAACCCATTGTAGGATGTAAAATATTTTGGAGTAGCGGTTTCTGATTTATAAACAATGTATAGTAGCCATCCGCCAGAAGCACCCCCAGAAACAAAGCCCTGAGTGGCTTTCATGTTAGCAACCGTATAGGTGCCATTTAAATTGGTATTGTTTTTTAAAAGGGAAGTGACATCTGCATAACAAACGTAAGGCTTAGTATTTGGGTAAGCTTCTTCATCATCAAATTCATCAAAAATTATTTGTCCATTTAGAGCTTCATAATTGTTATTTGGAGTTTTAAATAAAATATTATTTACATCTAACGCCCGTTTGTCATTTCCTTTATAAACGTATTTTTTATAGTGTTTCCCTTTTTTTTTGATACTTACAACCTCTTTCCAACCTTCATCATATTTGTAAATAGCACTCCAGTATAATGCTGCATATTCTATTTCGGCATCGGCTTCAAGTATTTTTAGACTAGCTTGGCTTGAGGAAAACGTATTCGAATCATCGTCAACATCAATGAATTTTAACTCGTTAAAATCATTTACGGAATTATCATCAATGGCTTTTTTTGAACTGGTGCTAAGAATATTATTTCCAATTAAAGCAGAATTACCCTTAACATATATTTTCTTGTTAGGGGAAAAGTTTATCTGTGCAAAAACAGGCATTATTGATGCAAGAAAAAGAACTAATACTATGTTTTTTGTTAATCTAGTATCCAATTTTATCACGAACTCGTTTTAAAACACCATTAGCAATTATTGTCGCTTTTTCTGCCCCAACAGCAAGAGCTTTATCAATTTCAGGTAGGTTACTCATGTAGTAGTTATAGCGCTCACGAGGTTCAGAAAAAGTGGAAACAATCAATTCAAATAAGGCTTGTTTTGCGTGTCCGTATCCATAACCACCATTTTCGTAATTGGCTTTCATTTCAGAAATTTGAGTATCATTGGCTAATAAACTGTAAATAGCAAAACAGTTGCAAGTACTCCAATCTTTTGGTTCTTCAAGTGGCGTACTATCAGTTTCGATACTCATTATTTGCTTGCGCAGTTTTTTATCGTCTAAAAATATGTTGATGGTGTTATTTTGACTCTTGCTCATTTTTCCACCATTCGTGCCCGGAATAAGTTTGGTGTCTTTTTGTACTTCTGCCTTAGGTAAAACAAAAGTTTCTCCAACTTTAGCATGGAAACGAGAAGCGACATCGCGTGTCATTTCAATGTGTTGTTCCTGATCTTTTCCAACGGGAATAATTTCCGCATCGTATAATAAAATATCGGCAGCCATAAGCATTGGGTAAGAAAACAAACCAGAGTTTACATCTTCCAACCTATCGGCTTTGTCTTTAAAACTATGTGCTAAGGTTAATCGCTGGTAAGGGAAGAAACAGCTTAAATACCAAGCAAGTTCAGTAACCTGTGGAATATCGCTTTGTCTGTAAAACACCGTTTTTTCTATATCCAACCCAAAAGCCAACCAGGTTGCAGCAGTTGAGTAGGTGTTTTCACGTAATATTTCTGCATCCTTAATTTGAGTTAATGTATGTAAGTTTGCTATAAATAGAAACGAGTCGTTTTTAGGGTTTTCAGCCATTTTTATAGCTGGCATTATAGCACCTAAAATGTTTCCTAAATGCGGTGTTCCTGTACTTTGTATGCCTGTTAGTATTCTTGCCATCTTTTCATTCCCGCAAAGGCAGGAATCTCTTTAATTAGTATTCAATTTCATAAAACCAAAAGCAAAGGTAAACGTTTTAATAATAAATACTAAAAACAAATAAATTTTCGATTTTTTTACTTGATATTTTTCTCTTTTTCTTCGTTAAAATTTTAAAATGTAGCTATGGCTATATTTTAAAATTTGTGCCTTGATAAATAAAAAACTATCTGCGTCAAAATTTTCTAAAAACTATTCACTTTAGGTATACCTCAATACAATTATGTATTTTTGGCTGAATGAAAGTATTTAAATATATATTTTGGGGATTATATCGCATATGGTTTTATATCCTTGTAGCATTACCAATACTTATACTTTTCCCAATACTTCTAGTTTCTATTGCAAAGGAAGCTTGGTATCCATACTTTTTTAAGATTGCCAGATTCTGGGCAAAGTTTATTTTAATAGGCATGGGATTTGCCTATAGAATTGATCGAGAACAAACCCTTGATAAAGATAAAAGTTATATGTTTATAGCCAACCATACTTCTATGGCTGATATTATGCTGATGTTGGTTTCGGTTAAAAACCCATTTGTATTTGTTGGTAAGGCTGAACTGGCCAAAATTCCTCTTTTTGGGTTCTTTTATAAGCGTACTTGTATTTTGGTTGATAGAAGTTCTGCAAAAAGTAGACAGGCCGTTTTTTTGAGAGCACAGCGCAGGTTAAAAACAGGTGTTAGCATTTGTATTTTTCCTGAAGGTGGTGTACCAGAAGAACAAATTATGTTAGATGCCTTTAAAGATGGCGCTTTTAGATT
>NZ_JBATHX010000327.1:0-18229 GCF_049667265.1 Algibacter sp.
AAATAAATACTGGCCTTTGGTAAAATAGGTTATGGGCGGATAGGCGCGGGAGCGATAGTAGTGGTTAGCTTTTGTAAAACTTCCATTTATGGTTTTACAAAACTTGTAACGGATAGCGCGGTTTTTAAATTGTTCTTTACTCCTATACAGCCTTAGGCTGTTTTCTTTTAATTTTAAATTTAAAAATCCGCCCAAAAAATAAGACAAATTATTATCTTGAAATTCTAAATCTTAATCTATTTAATGTCTAAAAATAAGGAACTGGAATTAGCTTGGTCGTTTGTAAATAATACCAACCGATCGATTTTTTTAACGGGAAAAGCAGGAACAGGTAAAACAACGTTTTTACACCGATTAAAAATGGATAGTTTGAAACGATTGGTGGTTGTTGCTCCTACTGGTGTGGCGGCCATTAATGCGAAAGGCGTGACAATTCATTCGTTTTTTCAGATGCCTTTTGGTCCGATTTTACCTGATACGGATTTGAATGCTGGTAAAGGTTTTAATAGGAAGTTTAGCAAGACTAAAATTAATATTATTAAGTCGATGGACCTGTTGGTGATTGACGAGATTAGTATGGTGCGCGCTGATTTGCTAGATGGGATTGATAAAACATTGCGCCGTTTTAGAGACCGAAATAAGGTGTTTGGTGGGGTGCAGGTATTGATGATTGGTGATTTGCAGCAACTATCGCCAGTAATTAAAGAGCAGGAGTGGGATTTGTTGAAGCATTATTATGCGAATGGGTTCTTTTTTAGTAGCCATGCTTTTGCTCAATGTAATGCGATTACTATTGAGTTGAAACATATTTATAGACAGGAGAATCCGAAATTTATTGAAATCTTGAATGAGATTAGAAACAATCGTTTGAGTGAGGCTAGTGCTGCAGAATTGAACAAACGGTTTGTACCCGATTTTACGCCTGAACCTGATGCGGGTTATATTTCTTTAACCACCCATAATAATAAAGCGGAGGCTACAAATAGAGCGGAGTTGAGTAAATTAACAACAAAAGCGTTTACGTATAAAGCCGAAGTTGATGGTAAATTTCCTGAACATGCATACCCTAACAATGTAAAACTGGAGTTAAAAGTAGGAGCACAAGTGATGTTTGTGAAAAATGATAGCAGCCCCGAGAAACGTTATTTTAACGGAAAGATTGGTAAAGTAATTTTGTTGGATGCTGATGAAGTGGTGGTTCATTGTCCAGATGATGATTTTAATATTAATGTAACGCCAGAGGTTTGGGAGAATATTAATTATTCGGTTGATTCGGAAACGAAAGCGATTACAGAGGAGAAAATAGGTTCATATACCCAAATGCCATTGCGTTTAGCATGGAGTATTACCATACATAAAAGCCAGGGTTTAACGTTTGAAAAGGCTATTATTGATGCGCAGGGTGCTTTTGCGCATGGGCAAACGTATGTGGCGCTGAGTAGGTGTAAATCGTTAGAAGGTTTGGTGTTGAAGAGTAAGATACATTCGAGCCAGATTATTAGTGATGGAAATGTAACTCAGTTTAATGAAAATGCGGAACAGAACGCACCGGATGAACAGGTTTTGGCGGATTCACAGACGGATTTTCAGTTGGATTTAATAGCTGAAGTGTTTGGTTTTTATCAGTTTTTATATCCGCTGAATAGGATTTTAGATATTTTTTATAAGAATAGAACCGCTATTAAAGGTGCTATTGATGACACATTTGTACCTATTAAAGAAACAATTACTAACTTTTTAAAAGTAGCCAACGGATTTAACGCACAATTAAAACAACTTGTTGAAACTGATGGGTTACCCGAAAACAGCCCTGTGATTCAGGAACGTTTTATAAAGGGTATTGGGTATTTTAGGTCGGAAACGGACACAAAAATTGTGGAGCCTTTAAAAACTTTTGCCTTTACAACCGATAACCAAGGTGTTGGGAGCGAGATTACAAAAAACTTAGATGCTTTTGAGGAATTACTGACCGTGAAGTTGGCTTATTATAAAGGTTTATCTGCTGGTTTTACTGCGGAACAGATTTTGGAGCTTCGTGCTAAGTCGGTTTTTATGGGGAAAGAAAAGCCAAAGAAATCTAGAAAAACAGTTGTTGAAGGCACGAGTAATGTGGAACTTTTTGAAAAACTGCGAATGCTTAGAAATGATATTGCCGAAGAGAAAGAACTTATTCATTATCAGATTTTTACTCAGAAGGCACTATATGAAATGTGTGAAGCTTTGCCTACGAATACTGCAGAATTGCTTAAGGTTAATGGCATGGGAAAAACACGTGTTCAAAAATATGGGGCTGCTATTTTGAAAGTGATTAATGCCTATTGTGATGAGCATGATATTGAATCATCGGCTGAAGTTGCCATTTTTGACGAGCCTAAGAAGCCAAAAAAGACCAAGTCTAGTGATTCCAAAAAAATATCGCTAGAACTATTTAAAGCTGGTAAATCAATTTTTGAAATTGCTAAAGAGCGGGAATTTGTCCCGACGACTATTATTGGGCATTTGGCTAGTTTTATTTCTACAGGTGAAGTAAAAGTAAACGATTTAATGCCTGTTGAACATTATGAGGAATTAATGGAGCTGATTCCTACTAAAACTTATGAAAGCTTAACGGACTTAAAAAATCAGTTGGATGATAAGTATAGTTATGGGGAATTGCGATTGGTAGTTAATGAGTTGTCAAATTCCAAATAATAAATAGCTATATTCCTAAGAGTGAATTTCCAATTTCGCTAATTATTAACAATTTTAGATTTTGAAGCTTCACTTTGAAGGACAAATACTTTTTCTGTAAGGAATGTTAAGTGTTTAGACTAAATGTTGGTCCATAAATGTGTATTCAAAATAATTTAATTAAATTGGTGTCCATGAACATTATCATTCAATCGTCTTTAAAAACACTTCAAAAATCTCAGGTTTTATTAAATCAATTATCGAATATCCAATTGTGTGATGCATCGGTTCCACCTTACCATTCGAGTATTGGGACACATTTAAGACATATTCTTGATTTTTATGATTGTATTTTTAATTTGGATGCTGATAATAGAATTGACTTAACTGCCAGAAGTAGAAATAAAGCTATTGAATCCGATTGTGGTTGTGCTCAAGATTATCTAAATGTCATTATTGAAAAATTGAATTCGGCATCTTTTAGTATGAATGATTCCGTTTTAGTTATCGATGATTTGGGTTTGGGAAAAATCCAGATTCCTTATACTTATGGTGCATTATTTGCCCAGGCTAATAGCCATACAATTCACCATTACGCCATTATTAATTATATTTTTGATAGTTTAGGGATTGTAATTAATGATGATGAATTTGGATATAATCCTACGACACCTAAGGAGACAATACAAAAATAAGTTTACTTCTTTTTGAACATACTGTTCATGATTAAACGAATGCCTTTAAAAATTAAGAAAATGGCAAAGGCACAAATTAAACACCCAATAGCTAAAAGAGGAATATAAAGTTTGTCATCTGGCTTACTAAAAGCAAAGCTTAATAAAACGGGCCCCATTAAAAGACTCAATACTGCAAAGGCCAACGTTTTTATACCTTGAAAAAGCATGACTCTATCTGTTTTATTATTTTCCATCATTATAGTTTTTTACAGCGTTACGTACGCTTTTAAATTTGTTTAATAATTCTAAAGCTTCAGTTTCAGAAACTTGAATTTCTTTCATAATCATTTTAGTGCCTCTATCAACAAGTTTGTTATTACTCAGTTGCATATCAACCATTTTATTTCCTTTAACATGACCTAATTGAATCATGGTAGCCGTGGTAATCATATTCAAAACTAATTTTTGTGCCGTTCCAGCTTTCATTCTAGAGCTTCCTGTTACAAATTCTGGACCTACAACTACATCAATAGGAAATTTTGCAACCTTCGAGAGTGGACTGTTTTTATTGCACGAAATACAGCCCGTTATAATGTTGTTTTCATTACATTTTTCTAAAGCCGAAATCACATAAGGTGTCGTTCCTGAAGCAGCAATTCCAACTACCACATCTTTAGAATTTATATTTTGTTCCTGCAAATCTTTCCATCCTTGTGTTTTGGAATCTTCTGCGAATTCAACGGCTTTTCTAATCGCAGAATCGCCGCCAGCAATTAACCCAACAACCAAATCGTGAGATACGCCAAAAGTAGGTGGGCATTCAGAAGCATCAACTACACCTAACCGGCCACTAGTACCTGCGCCCATGTAAAATAAGCGTCCGCCGTTCTTTAGCTTTTCGACAATTTGAAACACTAAAGTTTCTATTTGTGGTAATGCTTTTTCAACTGCATCAGGAACCGTTTTGTCTTCTTTATTTATATTTTTTAACAACTCTGAAACACTCATCTTTTCTAGATGATTATGGTTAGAATCTTGCTCGGTGGTTTTAATGAAACTCATACGTCAAAAGTAAACAAATTTTAGTTTGAATTAAGGCTTTATACGCGTGTTATAATTGCTATTCCCGGTCCTTTTATTCTATGACATATGAAAACACATCAGTTTCAGACACTCTAAAATAACCTAATGGAAAGTTACTAGGATTAGTTTCATTAACACAATTCCCTCTTACCGTTGCAGGTTGAGTTTGAAACGGATCGCCATTATTTTCGTCAGTTTGTTCTAAAATAATATTATAAAAATTATAGGTACGTTGAGAAATGCCATGGTTAGTTATTATAACTTCATCAACAAGTTCCATATCGTTGTTAGAGTAAAATGCAAATATTTGGTTTCCATCTGTAAACACATCATCATAAACTTCAAGGAAGGTTGTATTAAATTTTACAATGTTAAATTCGAATAAATAAAAATTCCCCATTCCAACAGGATCTGTGTAAAAAACTTTTAGTTCAATTTCATCGCCTGAAAAACCTCCATCATTTTTTTGCTCTACATATTCTATAGGAACAACGGGAGTAAGGGTTTCGGTAGCTGAATATAATTCATCATTATAAGTAATGTTTAAAGTATAAACGCCATTAATTTCCGGGATAAAGGAATCATTTTTATAGATGCCAGTATTGTCGTCTTCAATAAAATTAAAAATAGTATTGCTTGCATCTGTTATAATAACGATTGCTCCAGTTGCTGGTTGCACCTCGCTATTAAAAAAAGGCGCAGTAAGGCTTAATTGAATTTCTTGATTTTTACCATCAGTTCCTTTTTGCCAATTAATTCCGGCATCGATAACTAATTTCGGATCGGCAGTATTTAAGTCGACATCAATAACATCTTCACAAGATATTAGTAACAGAGAAAGCATAAATAATTTATATATTTTTCGCATAATCTTAAAGTTTAAAATTATATGATATAGATGGAACAATTCCAAAAATTGATAAACGAGTAGCTTCATTTTGACCTGTTATTTCATTTTGCCCAAAAGAAATAGAAGCCGCATTTCTTCTGTTATAAATGTTATAAATTCCAAATACCCATTCGCCATTCAAACCCTTTGTGTTTTTTGGTTTTGGTGTGTAAGTTAAAGATATATCTAGTCTGTGATATGCAGGAAGTCTATCAGCATTTCTATCACTATAATTAGGAATAGTCATGCCATTAAATACATATTGTCCATTTGGAAAGGTTGCTGGTTGCCCTGTTTGAAACAAAAAATTGGTATTTATTTTCCACTTTTCATTCCAGTTATAACTTCCAGTAATAGAAATGTCATGTGTCTTATCATATGGTGTATTATACCAATTTCCGTTGTTTATACCTATTTCGGAGGCTGTTCTTCCTGGCGTTTGTTGTTCAGATTTCGATAGGGTATAAGCCAGCCAACCTTTAAAGCGGCCTTCATTTTTTCTAAATAAAACCTCTAAACCATAAGCTCTAGATTTTCCGTTTAATATTACCTGTTCTATGGCATTGTTAGCAATTAAATCGGCACCATCAATATAATCGATTCTGTTTTTAACGTTTTTGTAATAGCTTTCAACCTCTAAGGAGAACATATTTTTACTGAAATTTTTAAAATAGCCAATAGCAAATTGATCGAGTAATTGGGGTTTTACATATTTTCCACTCGGAGTCCAAATATCTAAAGGCGTTGGAGAGCTTGTGTTTGAAAGTAAATGTAAATATTGAGCCATCCGGTTGTAACTTAGTTTTACTGAACTTTCCGTATTCAATTGGTAGGCTAATGATGCTCTTGGTTCTAGATTTGCAAAACTTTCAATGACATCACTATGTTTGAAACTTTCCGTACCGATTGGATCGGCTTTTTCATAAATTTGAAAATCTTCATTAAATAGAACGGCTTGATTATTCTCGTAAATATTTAATTCATCCTGCCCTAAACGCTGAAAAGTACTTAGGCGCAGACCGTATGATAAAGCCAATTTATCTGAAACCTTATGTTCAGCATCTAAATAAATGGCATTTTCAAAAGCAAATTTGTCAATAAGTTTAAAAGGATTGATTCCTGATGATTCTGTAGTTGGTTCTATTCTGCCGGGATTAAATTTATAATAAATACTATTTAATCCGTACTGCAGTTTAATCTTATCGGTTAAATAATGTTTAAGGTCATATTTTATATTGAAATTTTGAATTCCTGAAATCCAGTCAAACTCAACAAAATCTAATTTTAAATTATAATAATAATCAGAATAAATAATTGATAAATTAGAAAACAACTTATTTGAAAATAAATGATTCCATCGGAAGTTTAAAACCGAATTACCATATATGTTCTCAAAGGTATCTTCAATTCTAAACACATCTCTACCAAAGTAACCGGAAAGATAAATATTGTTCTTTTCGTTTAAATTGTAGCTTATTTTGGTATTTAGATCATAAAAGTAGGCTTTGTTATTAATATCAAAAAGTGGTAAAAATAAATGTGCATAACTAGAACGGCCGCCTAGAAGAAAAGAGCCTTTATCTTTTTTAAGAGGGCCTTCTAAAAGTAACCGACTAGAAACAATACCAATGCCGCCATTGGCATGAAACTCCTTACTATTTCCTTCCTTTTGGTAGATATCTAAAACTGAAGACACCCTACCGCCATAACGCGCAGGAATACCACCTTTATACAAACGTAAATCTTTAATAGCATCAGGATTAAAAACCGAAAAGAATCCAAATAAATGAGATGAGTTATAAATGGTGGCCTCATCCAAAAGAATTAAATTTTGATCGGCAGCACCACCACGAACATTAAATCCTGAAGCGCCTTCGCCTGCACTAGTAACTCCTGGAAGTAGGGTTATTGCTTTTATAATATCCGATTCGCCAAGTACCACAGGAATATCTTTTATGGTGCTTGACGTTAATTTGTTAACGCTCATTTGAGGCACTCTAATATTCAGTTTTTCAATGTTTTCGGTGATTACAACTTCATCTAAATTTTCAAGAGCATCCATTAAACTATAGTTTTTTGAAATGTCTTTAGAGAGTGAAATAGTTTCAGAAATGGTTTGGTACCCTAAATAACGGATTACCATTTTGTAGTTTCCTTCAGGAAGCGTCATAGAATAAAAACCATACTCGTTGGTAGTAGTTCCAGCAGAAATTTCTGGAAAAATAATATTTACACCAATTAAGGTTTCGTTACTTTTTTCTTCAGAAATTGAACCACTAAGCGTGAATTTTTCTTGAGCGTTTACGAATGATATTGAAATACAAAACACACAAAAAAACCAAAACAAGGTGTTTTTCATTAAATAGCTTTTTTTTATAAAAATATAAAAAAAGCCCCTAAAAAGGGGCTTTTTGAAATATAATTGGTGTTATAATTATTTTAAAATAGAATTAAAAGTTTCACTAGGTCGCATAACTTTATTGATAAGTGTTTCATTTGGTTCGTAATAACCACCAATATCAGTAGGTTTACCTTGAATAGCATTCAATTCTTTTATAATAGCTGTTTCATTTTCAGCTAATTTTTTTGCAATAGGCGTAAACTCAGCTTTTAAATCGGCATCATTATTTTGGTTGGCTAATTCTTGCGCCCAATATAATGCTATATAAAAATGACTTCCTCTGTTGTCTAACTCACCAGCTTTTCTAGAAGGTCCTTTACTGTTTTCTAATAATTTATCAGTAGCATCATCTAACGTTTCACCTAAGACTTTTGCTTTTGCATTGTTATTCACCTGGCTATAATGCTCTAAAGAAACTGCAATTGCTAAAAATTCTCCTAAAGAATCCCAGCGTAAGTGGTTTTCTTCAAGTAATTGTTGCACGTGTTTTGGAGCAGATCCGCCAGCACCAGTTTCAAATAATCCACCGCCATTCATTAATGGAACAATGGATAACATTTTTGCACTAGTTCCAACCTCTAAAATTGGGAATAAATCGGTTAAGTAATCACGTAAAACGTTTCCAGAAACCGAAATAGTATCTTCTCCTTTTATAAGTCTCTCACAAGTAAATTTTGTAGCTTCAATTGGCGATAAGATTCTTAAATCTAACCCATTAGTATCATGATCTTTTAAATAAGTTTTAACTTTTTTGATAATTTCAGCATCATGTGCTCTATTTTTATCTAACCAAAATACAGCCGGCGTTTTAGAAGCTCTAGCACGTGTTACAGCTAATTTTACCCAGTCTTGAATTGGTGCATCTTTTGTTTGACACATTCTCCAGATATCGCCCTCTTCAACCTTGTGTTCTAATAAAGTTTTTCCAGAAGCATCAATTACTTTAACAATTCCGTCAGTAGGTATTTCAAAAGTTTTATCGTGAGATCCGTATTCTTCAGCTTTTTGAGCCATAAGTCCAACGTTAGGAACCGTTCCCATGGTTGTTGGATCGAAAGCGCCATGTTCTTTACAGAAATCAATAGTTGCTGAATATATACCAGCATAACTACTATCTGGAATTACTGCTTTGGTATCTTGAAGTTTACCATCAGCATTCCACATGCGTCCAGAAGTACGAATCATTGCTGGCATAGAAGCATCAATAATAACATCACTAGGAACATGAAGATTTGTAATTCCTCTTTCTGAGTTCACCATGGCTAAATCTGCTCCATGATCTAAAGCATATCTAATATCATTTCTTATTTCGTCGCGTTTATCTTCAGGTAAATCGTGTAATTTTTCAAGTAGATTACCAAAACCGTTATTCACATCAACACCAATTTTCTTGAAAGTTTTTCCATGTTTTTTAAATAAATCATGAAAGAAAACACGAACTGCGTGACCAAAAATAATAGGGTCACTTACTTTCATCATCGTTCCTTTCATGTGTAATGAAAACAAAACACTTTTATCTAAAGCATCTTCAACTTGCTCTTCTAAAAATTCGATTAAGGCTTTTTTGCTCATTATAGTAGCATCAATAATTTCAGCTTTTAGTAAAGGAAAACTATCTTTTAAAACCGTTTTTTTGCCTTTGGTATCTGAAAGCTCTATAGTTATGCTTGTGGCCTCTTTTAAAGTTACAGATTTTTCATTATGAAAAAAATCACCAGAACTCATAGTGGCAACGTGTGTTTTTGAATCTTTAGACCAAGCACCCATAGAATGCGGATGTTTCTTAGCATAATTCTTAACCGCTTTCGGGGCTCGTCTATCACTATTTCCTTCACGTAAAACTGGGTTTACAGCACTACCTTTTATTTTGTCGTAACGCGATTTTATATCTTTTTCAGCATCTGTTTTAGCTTCGCTTGGATAATCAGGAATATTAAAACCTTTAGATTGTAATTCTTTAATAGCATCTTTTAACTGTGGTATTGATGCACTAATATTAGGAAGTTTAACAATATTAGCTTCTGGATTTTTTGCTAATTCACCAAGTATGGCTAAATCATCAGAAACACGTTGGTCTTCATTTAAAAAATCTGGAAAAACAGCTAAAATTCGTGCTGATAAAGAAATATCTTTTGTTTCAATATTAATTCCCGAAGATTTAACAAACGCTTGAACAATAGGTAATAAAGAGCGCGTTGCTAGTGCAGGAGCTTCATCAGTTTTTGTATAAATGATTTTAGACATTGGTGTCGCTTTTTTTAGAATTAGTATTTAGTGAATTATTGAAAACGACTTAAGATAACGTTTTCGCCGTGCGAATATACAAAAATTGACTTTTAAAAATGTTCAATTGGTTGTTGAAAAATGTGTAAAATCTGAACTTTTAGTAGAAAATCAATATTGGGAAGTGTAAGTAGTAATTTAATAAAAAATAAAAGCCATATCACTACAGAACTTAATCTACGTTGATATGGCTTTTTTGAAATAACGCTACATGACCTAATGAATATTTCTACTCATGTTTGTTTAAATTTTCATCTAAACCGAATCAGTTCAAGCTTTGTTATTTCAAGAAACATCATTGTAGTTTTCAAAATGTATTGACTTACTACACTTAATGTTTCAGAAATTGTTTTCTTGATGCCAGTCGCTCTGTTGTCACTTTCGTGTTACTTTTGCTGTTAGCATTGCTTGCATTACAACATGCACTTTCGATTCTGTTGCTTTTTAAGCTTTTCATCATATTAGTTCTCATCTGCTTTCACATATGACACTTTTTATAATGTCTTGGTCTCCTGTTATCACACGTATTCACGTGGCACATTATAACCTCAAAAACAATAATATAAAGAACGTTACCTTATTTAGAAAGTCTGTAAATTCGTTGTTGAAGCGAAACCAACCAAAGTTGTCATTTTTTCATTGTATAAATATAACAACATAATTCCTAAAAAACAACTTTTTAAGCTGTTAGATATCAACTAGTTATCAACCGAAGTTATTAACAAAAGTTCATAAAAAAAGCCCTGAGATATCTCAAGGCTTTTAAATACTGCAAAAGCAGTTGTATTATTATTAACGTCTGCGCTCAGTAATTCTGGCTTTTTTACCAGTAAGACCTCTAAAGTAGTAGATACGAGCTCTACGTACTTTACCACGTTTGTTAACTTCTATTTTTTGTAATGCAGGTAAATTAACAGGGAAGATACGCTCAACACCAATAGTTCCTGACATTTTTCTAATTGTAAAAGTTTCTGAAGCTCCAGATCCTTTTCTTTGAATTACTACACCTCTAAAAAACTGAGTACGAACTTTTTCGCCCTCTCTAATTTCGTAGAAAACTGTAATTGTGTCACCAGCTGCAAATTCTGGTAAATCTTTTCTTGTTACAAATTCGTCTTGTACAAATTTTACTAAAGATTCCATTTCTTTAAATTTAATTATAATTAGTTCAGAACAACATTCACGATTCTCGCCAGAGGTTAACCCGAAATTGGCTGCAAAAATAACTATTAATTAATAATCTGCAACGTTTTATTTATATTTTTTTGGTGTTTCTTTTTGCTTCAAAATTTGTACAATGGTTCATATTTAGTAAAAGCAAAAAGTCAGGCTTTCACTACTCGCTTCCTCCTTCGTCGGCGAGCTCAAACATGCCGTTCAATCCTTAACACGTGTTTTATTAAGCTTTCTTTTTAATAGGAATATATACGTCTTCTTCAGAATTCGGATTATTTTTAATGTATTTATCTCCTAAAACATTAAAATGTGGCCTGTTGTCTAAGGTATATTCCGATTGAGGAAACCATTCCGTGAATACATAATTCATGAATCCACCAAAATTCTTTGCAAAACCACGGTATTTAAAAATAGCGTATAAACCATTTTCTATGGTTAAATCTTTCATGCCCTCAGGAATAGTATTAAAATCAGAAACCTCTAGAGTAGCCCATTTTATAAAAGTTTTATTTGGATTAAAATTTTTAAAATGTAAGCTATCATAAATCATCACTTCAAACTTATCATCACTTAAAGCATTAGTAATTTGTTTCCGTTTAGACATAAAGCCAGTAAACAAATCAAAGGTTTTGTTATCTGTTAAAGACATTGAAATTGAATGTCCAATTAATTTTTTTTGATTAATTAATTCTATTCTTGGTTCCATATATTAGTCTTCCAATAAATCCGGTCGGCACTCTTTAGTTCTTAAATACGCCTGTTCTTCACGCCATTTTTCAATTTTTGGTAAATTACCTCCAAATAATAACTCAGGAACTTTCCAACCTTTATAGTCTCTTGGTTTTGTATAAATAGGTGGTGCTAGCAAACCATCTTGAAACGAATCGGTTAGGGCAGAGGTTTCATTTCCTAATACACCTGGTATTAAACGTATAATGGAATCGCAAAGTACAGCTGCTCCCAGCTCGCCACCAGATAATACATAATCACCAATAGAAATTTCTCGTGTTATAAAATGGTCGCGAACCCGTTGGTCTACACCTTTATAATGTCCGCAAAGAATAATAATGTTTTCCTTTAAAGATAAATGGTTAGCCATACCTTGTTTTAAGGTTTCGCCATCAGGGGTCATATAAATAACTTCGTCGTATGTTCTTTGAGATTTTAAAGCCGAAATACATTTATCAATCGGTTCAATCATCATTACCATACCTGCACCACCACCAAATTGGGTGTCATCAATAGATTTATAATTATCTGAAGTGTAATCTCTTAAATTATGAAAATGGACTTCTACCAAACCAGCCTCAATGGCACGTTTTAAAATAGAAGCTTCAAACGGACTTTTAAGTAATTCGGGTAAAACGGTGATGATATCTATGCGCATGTGTACTTTTTAGAATTGCAAAGATAATTTAATTGTTTTGGATGGCGCTAGAGAAAATTTGTTATGATTTTAAGAAGAAATAGTGTAAATCATTCGGGTCATTCTAAAATTTCATAGTCAATATCTAGTTTTCGTAAAGCTCGTAACGAAGACCCTGAGTTTTTATCTCCCACTTCAATGTCCACGGCATCACCTTCCAAAAGAATATTTGTAAGTTCGTGCGCTAAGGAACTACCTATGTCTGTTGAAATTTCGGATATACAATTGGCTATGGCTCTTTTATCTGGTCTCTGTGCATCACAAGACAATAAGTTTAATTTCATAAAAATAATTTTTAAGTTAATTTTCGACTTATTTTATCTTTTTCAAGGCCACCAACTCCGCAATCTTACAAATTACTTCAGTTGCTTTAATCATACTTTCCACAGGAACATATTCATATCGTCCATGAAAATTGTGACCACCAGCAAAAATATTTGGACATGGTAAGCCCATATAGCTCAACTGCGAACCATCAGTTCCGCCACGAATGGCTTTTATTAGTGGTTCAATATTAAGTTTTTTCATGGCCTTCTCAGCAAAATCAACAATATGCATTACGGGTTCAATTTTTTCACGCATATTAAAATATTGGTCTTTAATTTCGATAGTAATCACCTCACGGCCATATTGGCTATTAAGCTCGTTGGTAAGTTTTATCATAACCTCTTTTCTGGCCTCAAAATGACCCATATCATGATCGCGAATAATATATTTTAGGATTGTTTCTTCTACATGTCCTTCCATATCATGCAAATGGAAAAATCCTTGGTAACCTTCGGTATGTTCGGGTGTTTCTAGTCGTGGTAAAGAATTGATATACTCTGTAGCAATATACATGGAGTTTATCATTTTATCTTTGGCGTATCCTGGATGCACAATTTTACCTTTTATTTTTACAACAGCACTTGCTGCATTAAAGTTTTCGTATTCTAATTCGCCAATTTGGCTACCATCCATAGTGTATGCCCAATCTGCTCCAAATTTTTTAACATCAAATTTATGTGCACCTCTACCAATTTCTTCATCAGGAGTAAAACCAACTCGAATGGTTCCATGTTTTATTTCTGGATGCTGAATTAAGTATTCCATAGCCGATATAATTTCGCAAATTCCAGCCTTATCATCAGCACCTAAAAGGGTTGTTCCATCTGTAGTTATTAAAGTCTGTCCTTTATAAAGTAATAAATCCTCAAAATAATCTGGTGATAAAATGATATCTTCAGCTTCGTTTAAAATGATGTCTTTCCCATTATATTTCTCAATTATTTGAGGATTTACATTAGCACCAGTAAAATCTGGCGACGTATCAAAATGAGAAATAAACCCAATGGTTGGCACCTCATGGTCAACATTGCTAGGCAAAGTAGCCATGATATAAGCATTATCGTCAATATTAACATCTTGCATACCAATAGCTTTAAGTTCATCAGCAAGTTTGTTGGCTAAATCCCATTGTTTTTTGGTGCTTGGTGTAGTTTCAGAACTTGGGTCTGATTCTGTATCAACGGTAACATAACTTATAAAACGTTTTATAATGTGTTCTTTTGAAATCATTTAGAGGGTATTTTCTTAGTAAGAATTTTTATGGCTATTATAACTGGTAATTTACAATTATTAAGCGTGAAAAAGTAAGGGCAACTCAATTTTTTATTTACAAGATTTCAACTTATTTTTGCAAAAATAAAAATGATGTACAAATTATTACTTCGCCCGCTGTTTTTTTCTTTCGACCCTGAAAAAATTCATCATTTTACATTTTTATTGGTAAAATTTACCTCCAAAATTCCAGGTTTTAAAAGTCTGTTCAGAAGTTTGTATGTAGTGGAAAATGAAAAACTAGAAAGACAATTATTTGGGCTCACATTTAAAAACCCAGTTGGATTAGCAGCCGGTTTCGATAAGAATGCTGTTTTATTTAATGAATTAGCAAATTTTGGTTTCGGTTTTATTGAAATAGGAACCGTTACACCAAAAGGGCAATCTGGGAATCCTAAAAAGCGATTATTCCGATTAAAAGCTGATAAGGGGATTATAAACCGAATGGGTTTTAATAACGAAGGACTTGAAGCCGCTATTGAACAACTTAAAACAAATAAAGGGAAACTAATAATAGGTGGAAATATTGGTAAAAATACCGATACAAAACCAGAAGATTATACCAAAGATTATTTAGAGTGTTTTAATGCGCTTCATCCTTATGTGGATTACTTTGTGTTGAATGTTAGTTGTCCGAATGTTGGAAGCCATGCTAAATTGAACGATAAAGATTATTTGGAAGAATTGATTGGTGCCGTACAAAAAGCTAATAAAACGTTTCAAAAACAGAAACCAATTCTTTTAAAAATTGCTCCCGATTTAAACAATAATCAACTAGATGAAATTATTGAACTGGTTAAAGATACCAATCTTGATGGTGTTATTGCAAGTAATACTTCGACTGATAGAAGTGGATTAAAAGCTTCAAAAGAACGTCTTGAAAAAATTGGAAATGGTGGATTAAGTGGGCAGCCTGTAAAAGAAAAAAGTACTCAGGTTATTAAATACCTTTCTGATAAAAGCCTTAAAGCTTTTCCAATAATTGGGGTTGGTGGTATCCATTCTGCAAAGGATGCCCTTGAAAAACTTGATGCGGGCGCAGATTTAGTTCAAATTTATACAGGATTTATTTACGAAGGACCAAGTTTAATAAAGTCTATAAATAAAGCGATACTAAATAGGTTATAACTATTTAATTATCTTTTTCACAACGCTTTTTTTACCGTTGTTTAAAATAAGTAAATAGGTTCCTGACGACAAACTACTAAAGTCTATAGGGGTTTCTGATACCTCCCCCGTTAAAAATGGTTGCCCAACTAAACTAGTTATAGTATAGGTTGACGTCGTCCCGAAATTATTGCTTTTTACGTAAAGCAAATTCCCTTTCACGGGGTTTGGATATGCCTCAAATAAAACACTTGAAATAGGCGTGTGTATAGTTTTTAAGAAGATATTATCAATCGCGATATCACCATCCCAACTAGAACCTCTTACTGCTCTAAAGCGCACTTTTATAGTTTCATTAGCGTAAGACGATAAATTAACAATTTTAGTTATAAAATTATCACTTTGATGCACTTGCTGATTACCGTAAATTGGATCAATAACATCATTTGTATAGCCAGAATTTGTTTGAATATCAACATGAAGTTCACCTATGTTTTTACCAAACATGTGATATGAAAATTCTAATTCACTATTTTGATAATTTACATTAATACATGGCGAAGTTAAGGTGGCAACATCGCCTTCCACGGCCCCAGATGCCTCGGCATACATGTACGTGTTAAAAAGGTTGTCAGATTTTTTATAATTTGAAGGTCCAGTTTCACTTGATTGTGTATCGCCAAAATTAGGATACCAAAGATAACCATGTCCTGAAAGATCTTTACTAGTCCATCCTTGATTGTCCAGAAGACTAAAATTTTCAAAATCTTCATCCAATTTATCCGTTTGTGCACCTACTTTAATAAAATTTTTGAAGGTTTTTCTAACGGTTTCATTTTTTTTGGAAACCGTAAGTACTATATCGTAAATGCCGGATTCAAAGGTATGTGTTGGGTTTTTAGTGGTATAGTCAATAACACCATCATTATCTACATCCCATTGCCAATCCGAAATATTGGGGCTTGTACTTTCAAAATTTACGGTTAATGATGATTTACAAGTTTCACTTTCATTTACAGCAATATTAGCATTGAAAGATGGACACGATAAATAACTTTTAGTAGTCATATAAAACGCATACATTCTTGCTAGTTGTTGCTCAGAAAAAAGAGTTCTACATTCTTTTCTTGAATAAGACATGATATTATTTGGGTCTGGACTATAAGTATCACCATTTACATCGGTTTCAGTTCCTGTATAATTGCAAGATTGATCAACCGTTGTATAACTTAATCCTGGATCTGCAGGTGTATCACAAATACCATCTCCATCGGTATCACAATTACTACCATTTACCAATTCAGTAGTTGTTATTAGGTTATCTGGACCATGTGTATGCAGTAAAGAGAAAAAATGACCTATTTCATGCGGAAGAGATGAGCCATTTGTGGCACAACTGTTATTCATGAAAACCATATCGTTTCTACTTACATTATCACTATAACCGCAAATAGCTTCGTTTGCTTCGTTTTCAATTTTATTTGTGAAGTACAAATTTATTAATCCAGGAACATAATGAGATTCATAAAATTTAGCTTCGTCTCCTTTTTTTAATTGACATAAATTATCATCATCAATATATTCGACACCATCACACATAAAAAAGTCTAGATAGGCATTTTGGTAAATTGAGTTTAGGTTAGAAAACGCATCATTCAGGTCAGAAGTGTTTAATCCACCAGAACCATCAGAATTTCTAAAAACATAAATTTTTACTGGTATTGAATTCACAATGTTGGCTGAATAAATACCTTTAGCAGATTTTCCTGAATAAAATTGCTTTTCAAATTTTTCAAGTTGAGGTTTAATACTATTGTAAAATTCAATGGATTTTTTAGAAGTGATATTACCACAATTAACTTCATTTCTATCTTGAGAAAAAAGTAAGGTAGACATCAATAAAAATGTCGACAAAACAACAAAGTTAATTTTATGGGATAATAGATTCATTTGGGGTGAAAACATTTACTATCAAATGTATACCGAAATGAACCATAACTATAATAAAAACGATATACTGTTAATTTTTTCGTTTATTAACAATTTGTTAATTATTTTGTTAATAAGTATAGATAATATTTTTTGACTTAAAACGTTGGGAAGTCAATGAATTAGTAGTTTTTCAGTTTTTGTAGAACCCGTTTTATCTTGAAGTGTTAACAAATAGATTCCGCTATTTAAATCGTGTAAATTAACTTCCAATTGTTTGGCATTTTGTTTAAACTGAATTTGCTTTATCAGCTTTCCAAAAATACTATAAATTTTAAGTGTTGAAAGTCCTATATTTTGAATATTTAAAATGGTAATATGTCCGTTTGAAGGATTTGGAAATATTTTTAAATTCTTAATAGATTCAAAATTTTCTGTATTTAAAGTCGAATTATTTAATGTAAAAGTAATGGTGGCCATTCTGTTTCCGTTTATAGGAAATCCAGAAACCATAGAAATTGGATCCCTTGGTGATGTTACAGAATTTCCAGAAGTATAATCTGTTCCTGAATCTGTACCAGCATCATAGACAAATACGTCTATTGTAAAAGTGTTTTCCCATCCGTTAGAATCCGGATTATTGCCAGACCTCAGGTTTATGTTATTAGCAGCAATAAACCAGTCTGGACTAGGTGCTACCATCGATACTAAAGTTATTAAAGGGAAATCTTCATTCACCGTAACATTGGTTAATGTTGAAACACTATTATTCCCTGCAAAAGGAGAAAAAGGTTGTTCCAAATACTGGTCGGCATTCCCAGCAGTAATAGCATCGTTTATTTCGGCACTAAAACTTGGTGTAGCGCCAAATTCAGCAATTTCTTTTATACCATTTGTAGTTGGCGCTGCAATACCAAACATCAAAATATCATTTGCGTTTTTATGGGTGGCACCAGCCAGAGGCGACCAATGTGCATTCGTTGGTAGTG
>NZ_JBATHX010000328.1:0-5582 GCF_049667265.1 Algibacter sp.
ATATAAAGCAGGTAAATTATCACTTTGAAATACTTCTTTAGTATTCACATCAACCACCGATAATTTTCCTTTAAAAGCAGCACCTGTATCTATATTCCAGACGTTAACAGCATTCATTGGCACATCACAATTAAAATTAGTAGTTGGCGTATGTCCAATATAAACTTCTTTGTAATGTTTTAATCTATTAGGATAAATAGCTGAATCTTTTTTAATACGCTTATCCATAGTTAAAGCCATTTCCCAAAGGGTTCTATCAAAATAAAATGTGGTTGCAAAAACCTCTTTACTCACGCCATGCATAGATGTAAAACCAGCGTGAAGAAACAATCGGTTGTCATCATCTAAATAATACAAAGGCATATTCTCAAAAAATCCCAAATGCTTTTTTTTATCTTCCTTTGAAAACCCTTCATAACTCTCCATGGTTTCCTTTCCACCGTGCATATACCAAGTTGGATTAACAACATCGTTTGCTAACCATTCTTCACACCAAACATCATGGTTTCCCTTTATAAAAACACATTTTATAGATTCTGGAAGCTCTATTAAAAACTGAATAACCTGTGCCGATTCACTCCAGCCATCAACATAATCGCCCACAAAAATTAAGGTATCCTCATCCTTAACTTCTATTTTATTTAAAACTTGAATTAAAGCTTTTAATCCGCCGTGAATATCTCCTATTGCAAAAGTTCGCATACGTCATTATTTTTTTTGCAAAACTAAAAGATTCATTTTAAGATAAAAATAATGTAACATTAAATTTAGATTATTATTTTTTGTTTTGTTTAGATTTTATCTATGGAACAGCTAGATATAGATAGACTTTAAGTATATTTAGTTCAAATTATTTTATAGCCACTAAAATCCATCACATTGAAAATCAAAAAAGTACTTGTAGCCAATAGAGGAGAAATTGCCATTAGAATTTTTAGAGCCTGTACCGAAATTAATGTAAAAACCATTGGTGTTTATACCTTTGAAGACCGCTACTCGCTACACAGATATAAAGCCGAAGAATCCTATCAAATAGGTGAAGATAATGAGCCTTTAAAACCATACTTGAATATTGCTGAATTGATTCGAGTTGCACTTGATAATGGTGCTGATGCCATTCATCCTGGATATGGTTTTTTATCTGAAAATGCCGATTTTGCTCAGGCATGTGAGGACAATGGCATTATTTTTATCGGTCCAAAAGTATCCGTTTTAAAATCTTTAGGTGATAAAATTACAGCTAAACAAGTAGCTGTGGCTAATGATATCCCAATTATAAGAAGTAATATAAAACCCTTAACAGACATTGATGTAGCCATTTCTGAAGCAAAAAAAATCGGTTATCCTATTATGCTTAAAGCGGCATCTGGTGGTGGAGGTCGAGGTATGCGCGTAATTCGAAAAGTTGATGAATTAAAAAAAGCATTCTTTGAAAGTAAGCGTGAAGCGCTAAATGCTTTTGGTGATGATACCGTTTTTCTAGAAAAATTTGTGGAAAATCCGAAGCATATAGAAATCCAAATTGTAGCCGACAGCCATGGTAATATTGTGCATTTATTTGAAAGAGATTGCTCTGTGCAAAGGCGTTACCAAAAAGTAATAGAGTTTGCACCTTCTTTTGGATTAAAAGAACAAACAAAACAAGATTTATACAATTACGCTATTAAAATATGTAAAGCCGTAAACTATAACAATATTGGAACTGTTGAGTTCTTAGTTGATGATGATGATGATTCTATCTATTTTATTGAAGTAAATCCAAGAGTTCAAGTTGAGCATACGGTTACAGAAGTCATAACCAATATAGACTTAATTAAAGCCCAATTATTTATTGCAGGTGGTTATAAACTTTCCGATGAACAAATAAAAATTCCAAATCAAGAATCGATAAAAATAAATGGATACGCGCTGCAATGTCGTATTACTACTGAAGATCCTCAAAATGACTTTAAACCAGATTACGGAACCGTTTCAGCGTACAGAAGCGCTTCTGGATTTGGAATTCGATTAGACGCTGGTAGTATTTACCAAGGCGCTAAAATTTCACCATTTTTTGATTCTATGCTGGTTAAAGTAACTGCTAATAGCAGAACTCTTGACGGTGCCAGTAGAAAAATACGTCGCGCCTTAGCCGAATTTAGAATTAGAGGCGTAAAAACGAACATGCCTTTTCTTGATAATATTTTAAAACACGAGACTTTTAGACAGGGCAAAGTCACCGTGAATTTTATAAAATCTAATCCTGATTTATTCATTTTTAAAGCGCCGAGAAATAGAGCGACCAAATTAATTACCTATTTGGGCGATATTATTGTAAATGGCAACCCTGATATAAAAAAGATTGACACAACTAAAACATTTGTAAAACCTAAAGTACCCAAATTTGATGCTAGTGCTAAATTCCCAGAAGGCACTAAAGATTTACTCACTAAATTAGGTCCAGAAAAATTCTCGCAATGGTTGCTGAATGAAAAGAAAGTTCATTTTACTGATACTACCATGCGCGATGCACACCAAAGTTTACTAGCTACCCGTATGCGTACTTTTGATATGCTAAAAGTTGCAGAAGGATACGCTAAAAACCATCCTGATATTTTTAGCATGGAAGTTTGGGGCGGTGCTACTTTTGATGTTTGTCTTAGGTTTCTTCAAGAAAATCCATGGGAACGATTACGATTGTTAAGAAAAGCCATGCCTAATCTATTAATGCAGATGCTTATTAGAGGTTCCAATGGTGTTGGATACAAAGCCTATTCCGATAATTTAATTGGTGAATTTGTTGAGAAATCTTGGGAAAACGGTGTTGATGTTTTTAGAATATTTGATTCGCTCAACTGGATGAAATCACTTGGACCGTGTATTGAACATGTAAGAACTAGAACTGATGGATTGGCCGAGGGATCAATATGTTATACCAATGATATTTTAAATCCAGAAAACAAAAAATACAACTTAAAATACTATGTCAATTTAGCGAAAGAAATTGAAGGTGCTGGCGCCCATATTTTAGGTGTAAAAGATATGGCTGGCTTGCTAAAACCTTATGCGGCTTATGAGCTAATTTCAGCTTTAAAATCTGAACTTAAAATACCTATTCATCTGCATACACATGATACTTCATCCATTCAATCGGCAACGTATATAAAAGCGATTGAAGCTGGCGTAGATGTGGTTGATGTGGCGCTTGGAGGTTTATCTGGGTTAACATCTCAACCTAATTTTAATTCGGTTGTTGAAATGATGAAATTTCAAGATAGAGCAAGCACTATTAATATTGATTCTTTAAATGAATATTCCAATTACTGGGAAGCTGTTAGAGAATACTACTATCCTTTTGAATCGGGACTAAAAGCAGGTTCTGGCGAGGTATTTAAACATGAAATCCCTGGAGGGCAATATTCAAATTTAAAACCGCAAGCACAGGCTTTAGGATTGGAAGACCGCTTTCATGAAATCACTAAAATGTATGGTGAAGTCAACACACTTTTTGGAGATATTATTAAAGTAACTCCAAGTTCTAAAGTAGTTGGTGATATGGCGCAATATCTAGTTAGTAATAACCTAACCGTCCAAGATGTTATTGAAAGAGGTGACACGATTTCTTTTCCGCAATCTGTAGTTGATTTGTTTAAAGGCGAATTAGGACAGCCGGTTGGAGGATTTCCAAAAAAGCTGCAAAAGCTTATTTTAAAAGACCAAAAACCTTATACTGATCGGCCAAATGCCCACATGCCGCCATTAGATATTGAAAAAGAATATGAAACCTTCAAAAAAATATTTGAGCACGATTTAAGTAGAACTATTGATTATACGGATTTCTTATCCTATCAACTCTACCCTAAAGTATTTACAGATGCTTTTAACAATCATCTGAAGTATGATAACCTCATGAACTTACCAACCAAAAATTTCTTCTATGGTATGGAGATTGGTGAAGAAATAATAGTGGATTTAGATAGAGGAAAAAGACTGCTTGTAACTTTAGATTCAATCGGAAAAGCGAATGATGATGGTCTTGTTACTGTGTATTTTAAAGTTAACGGACAAGGTAGAAGTGTAGACATTAAAGACACTTCCATTAAAGTTGACAAGGTTGAAAACGTAAAAGCTGACAAGGTTGATGACAATCAAATCGGTGCACCATTACAAGGTATGCTATCTACCATTTTAGTAAAAAAGGGAGAAAAAGTATCCAAAAATCAACCGTTGTTTATTATAGAAGCCATGAAAATGGAAACTACCATTACAGCTGCATCTGATGCTACCGTGAAGAAAATTGTATTGAAAACTGGATTTATGGTAAATTCTGAAGATTTAGTTATTGTATTAGACTAAAGAAGCTTTAAAAATACTGCCCAATACCAAATACGAAACCTTTGGTGGCATTTTCAGAGATTCCGTAACCGTAATCAATTCTGAAAATAGCGTTGTATATTTTTTTATGCATAAAACGAAGGCCTAATCCTGGGTATACTTTAATGTTATCAGATTTACTAAAATCTCCAAAATCACTACCAGGATTTCGCCATGATCCAGCGTCAATAAACGCGTTTCCTTGCAAAACAAACCAACCTTTTTCAATAAGTGTTTGTCTGTATTCTGTATTTAAAACTATGACTCCTGTACCTCTGTCAATCGTATTTCCAACACCACGAACATTCAAATTATTATCTACTGAAAAAGGAGCAAAAGGCGTTTCATCATTGGAAGAAATCCCTAACCGCATTCTATTCGCCCAGTTTCCTTTTTCACCAACTCGTTTGAAAAGAAAAAAGTCATTCCAACCTATAAAAAAATCAGGTAATATATCGTTAGTAGAAGTGACATATTGAAAATTAAACTGACTTTTGAAGCCTGTTACATACTGATAAAAATAATCTAATTCATTATACTCATAAATTCCTTTCAACAACCATTTTTGAACATTTAGTTCTTGAGGAACATTGGGATTAGTGGCACCAAACTTATACTGATAATCTTCCGCAAAATAATTTACACCAAGTTCCATTCTATTTTTAAAATTGAATTCATACAACCCTAAAACCTCAAAGGATTTATTGTTGTATTTATAATTTGATGTTGTATTATCAAAAAAAACAGGCTCTTGAGTTGTTAAATCTTGATGATTTATTGCTAATCCTAATTTATTAGAAAACAGATAGGGTGCTCTGAAATTTATTGCATACGAATTGTAAACATCCTTTTGATAAAAACCACCAAAAGTTATATTCCGACCAAATAAATTAAACTCATATAAACCCAAACGATAGGCAAACTCGTCATTATCCGTTGTGTAAAAATTTGCAGAAGGAATAAGGGTAAAATTCTCTTCTATGTTATAAATAACATTATACTTATTATCTTGAGATGGAAACACTTGAAAATACGCATGAGAAACTGATGGTAATCGCTTTAATCGCAAAATATCTTGTTCAATTATAGTGGAATCCAACAAAACTCCAGCTTTTATTGTAGAAACACTTTTTATAAATGACGCATTTAATCTTTTATTCCCTTGAATTTTTAAATCGTTAACTTTAAATTCTTGGGCGTAACCGCACGACGTTATAAAAACAAATAGT
>NZ_JBATHX010000329.1:0-8924 GCF_049667265.1 Algibacter sp.
CTTTTATAGGGTTTGCACGCCAATATGGTAAAGGAATTGATGTTGATAACCGTTGGCAAGAACTTATTGATTTTGAAGCTGAAGTGATTCAAAATTATGGGAAATCTGAAACTATACACGGATAAAAGCTCAACCAAAATAATGATTGAGCTTTTACAACTGATTATAGTTTGATTGATGATGTTTTGAGGGAGTTATCAAGGTAATTAGAATTAGCATTTGTAGTTGTTAGCAATTTGTTAAATAATAGTAATACTCTGTTAATTAACATTTTAACACTTGGAGTTCTCATTGCAAAAATCATTCTTATTATGATTAACTTTGCAGTTCTTTATTTTTAGAATATTAGGTTAGGAATGATTCATATCCACGAAAAAACATTACAAGATTTAGAGTTTCAAACGGTTTTAAAACAGGTAAGCGAACTCTGTATTACACCGCTTGGGCATGAAAAAGCGTTACAGATTGCTCCATACAAAACAAAGGAGGAATTGCAAGCTGCGCTTAGTCTAACTAATGAATATGTCTCGTCGTTTTATAACGATAATCGCATACCTAACCACGGTTTTGATACTATTTCTAAAGAATTACAATTACTCAAAATAGAAAATACCTATTTGGAAGTTCATGGCTTAAAGAAAATAGTAGCCATGTCCATTACTGTAAATGAGATTGTTACGTTTTTAAAAAAGTTTGAAGAATATTATCCAAGCTTAAATGAGTTTGCATCGCATATTGAAGTTACCAAAGTATTAATTGAAAAAGTAGATGGTATTGTTGATCGGTTTGGAGACATAAAGGATAACGCATCCAATTTACTTTTTGATTTACGACAATCCATCAACAAAATAAAAGGGAAAATTAATGCCAGTTTTAGTAGCGCCTTAAACACCTATCACAATCTTGAATATTTAGATGATATTCGAGAATCTGTGGTTGACAACAAACGTGTATTAGCCGTAAAAGCTATGTACAGGCGTAAAGTTAAAGGTTCAATAATGGGCGGAAGTAAAACCGGGAGCATCGTTTATATTGAACCAGAAACCACTTTGCAGCACAGCAGAGAGCTCAATAATCTAGAATACGAAGAGCAAGAAGAAGTTATCAGGATTTTAAAAGAAGTTACAGATTTTATGCGTCCGTTTTTACCTTTATTAAGAGATTACCAAAGTTTTTTAATTGATATGGATGTCATTTCCGCGAAAGCGAAATACGCAAAATCTATGAATGGGATTCTTCCTGAAATTACTGAGGATAGAAGCATGTATTTACGAGATGCTTATCACCCGCTACTTTATTTAAACAACTTAGAGAAGAAAGAAAAAACCTTTCCGCAAAGTATAGAATTAAAAGCCGATAGCAGAATTATTGTGATTTCTGGACCTAATGCAGGTGGAAAAAGCATCACACTAAAAACAGTTGGCCTTTTACAGGTTATGTTGCAATGCGGTATGTTAATACCTGTGCATGAGCGTAGCAAAGTATGTTTGTTTGATAGAATTTTGAGTGATATTGGTGATAATCAATCTATTGAAAATCATTTAAGCACGTACAGTTACCGACTAAAACAAATGAATTATTTCTTGAAGAAGTGTAACAAAAACACACTCTTTTTAATTGATGAATTTGGAACAGGAAGTGACCCTGAACTTGGTGGCGCATTGGCTGAAACGTTTTTAGAAGAGTTTTACCATCGTGAAGCTTACGGTATTATAACAACCCATTATTCAAACTTAAAAATATTAGCAAACGAGTTGCCTTTTATGCTAAACGCCAATATGTTGTTTGATGAAAAATCATTAGAACCGCTGTTTAAATTGGTTATCGGTCAAGCCGGAAGTAGTTTTACGTTTGAAGTAGCACAGAAAAATGGGATTCCTTATAGTTTGATTAATCGTGCTAAAAAGAAAATTGAGCGCAGTAAAGTACGTTTTGATGCTACGATTGCTAAGCTTCAAAAAGAACGTTCAAAACTTGAAAAAACGGGGCAATCTTTAAAAAAAAATGAAAAGAAAAAACTTGAGGAAGCTGATAAGCTTGAAGAAATAAATGCCAAAATTCAGAAGAAGTTAGAAAGCTATCAGGAACTTTATGATAGCAATCAACGTTTAATTTATTTAGGGCAAAAGGTTAATGATATTGCCGAAAAATACTTTGAAAACAAGCAGAAAAAAGAATTAATGTCTGAATTGTTTAAAGTTGTTCAAATTGAAAATTCTAAACGAAAAAAGGTCACTTCAAAACAAAAGAAAGCGATAAAACATAAGGAAACCCAAGTGAAACAGGAAGCTGAAAAGAAAGTTGAGGTTATCAGGAAAAAGAAAAAAATAGCAAAACAAAAGGCTATTGAACAACCTAAACCTAAGGCGATTATTCGTATTGGCGATCGTGTAAGAATGGAAGACGGGCGTGCCATTGGAACTGTTGAAAAAATTGAAAAAAATAAAGCCATTGTAAATTATGGCATTTTTACTACAAATGTGAGTATAGATCAGCTAGAACTGGTGGAAGCCAAAAAGTAAATTGTATTTCGCATATCTTTACATAAAAAATGAAAAATGAAAAAGCATCTAATTCTATATTTTGTATTAGTTTCAATCATGTTCACTTATAACTGCAGTTCAAGTCAGGAAACTGATGATGAAGTAAAAGAGGAAGATATTGAAATTATTGATGAGGAAAATGAAGAATTAATTCCAATTGAAGAAACACCAAAAATTGTTTGGCAAAATTGGTATTTGTCCGTTCCCATTAATAATGGCATTGGTGGCGCAACATCTATTTTCTATAAAGCTATTGTGGACAATTCTTTAACCACAGCCCAATCTGAATATTTTTATAAAAATGCAGATGACAGCTATACCATGTTTACAAAATTTACTGGCTTTACTACCTCAGGCTTATCAGAATTAGGCGATAAATATTGTAGAACAGAACTTAGGGAGTTTTGGAGAGGGATTCAAAGTACATCAGATAACTGGTCTATGAGTACGGGTACTCACATATTAGAATCTACCTTAAAAGTTGATTATGTAGAAGGAAACGGCCGAACTATTGTGGCTCAAATACATGGTAAGGAAACTACAGGTTTAGTAGGCGCTCCTGCAACCGTTAAAATACGCTGGAATAGCGGGATGATTCAAGTTGATTATTATACAAAACCAGATGCTGGCGAACCTTGGACGAGTGCTTTTGATGAAAAATTGGATGTAGGCCGCGTAGATAATGAAATCTTTACTTTCAAAATTAAAATTGAAAATGGTAAGTTTTATTATGCGCTAGTTTGCGATGCAAAAGGGATTAACACCGATTACACCTTTGTGTTTGATTATGTTGGAAATGGCTATGGACATGAGAATTACTTTAAAACAGGTAACTATTATGGCTGGAATGCCGATTACGAAAAAACAGCACAGGTTGTTTTATATGAAGTAAAAACGGAGCATTTGTAATTAAAATACAGACTTAAAAACCAGGTTAAATTAGCTACGGAATCAGATTTAAACACCTTTTTAAGTGATTAGTAAAGTAGTACCTTTACACTATGAATTTTGGAGTTCCAAAAGATAAAAAACTTATACTGTTTGATGGGGTTTGTAACCTCTGCAACACTTCTGTTTTGTTCGTTATAAAACGAGACCAAAAAAATAGATTCCTTTTTGCACCGTTGCAAAGTGACGCTGGTAAACAAATCATAAAAGCGTTTAATATTGATACCTCGCAAGTAGATTCTATTATATTATTCAACCCAGAAAAAGGAATTCATTACAAAAGTACAGCTGCTTTGAAAATAGCGTCTCAATTAAGTTTTCCAACAAATTTAATAGCTATTTTTCTAATTGTGCCAAACTTTATTCGCAATTGGGTTTACGGTTATATTGCTAAAAACCGTTATAAATGGTATGGTAAAAAAGAAGCTTGTATGATTCCTACGCCTGAATTGAAGAGTAAGTTTTTATAAAATATTAATTTTCATAAAACAATAAAAGCTTATAACTAGTGTTATAAGCTTTTATAAAATTACAATTTAATGTTACCAAACTTTAACTTGTCCAGCGCTGACTCTAAATAAAGGAAAGTCAAAAATGTCAAAAGTATTACAATCATTTTCATCATCAAGTTCAAAAAATGAAAGACTACTATAGTCATCACCTTGGAAATTATCAACAACAGCTGTAATAGCTCTTTGTCCGCTAACGTCAACTCCTTGAAATTGTCCTTTTGTAATAGTTCCAGTTACAATGGCCCATGTAGCTCCATCAAATTCACCATATTGCATACAATCAATAGCTACATGAATGCCTTCTCCTCCGCCAATAAAAGTATCTTGCCATTGGCCTTTTACAGAACCATCAGCATGCATATTAGCTACTAAGGAAAAATTACCATCACAGCCATTTGGTAAGCCATATGCTTCACAGGCATCATTTGACCCCAAACTAACATGATGAATAACTTTACCTTTTTTAGCTGCTTTTGAAGCACTACTTTCTAAGAGAATAGAAGAATCCGATTCTGGAATTAAAACCTCCTCACTAGAGCAGCCATAAGCGCAAAACAGCGCTAGCGTTAACAAAATCAATACTTTTTTAATTTTAAACATTGTTTTCATAATATATAAATTAATTGGTTAATATTAAAAACAACCATTTAATAAGTGTATTTAAATTAATGTTAATGCGTAAACTAGGGGCTTCATTTAAATAAACGCAGCAATAAAATTTATTACAATGTTTTTTAAATATTACTAACCAACTAATTATCAGGGAGATGAATAATTTAAATATAGTGTAATTTGATGAATAACCAATAAATTTCTTACGAAATTTTAATTTTGAACATTAATTAATGTAACATTTCTTCGGTATTGAATCACAGAAATGTACTTTACATCTTTTAATGTATTCTGTTATATACTCTTTGAAAAGACCTTCATTACAAAATAGCCGCAACTGTAAAAATAGCTTCACAATTGGGGTTTCCAACAAATTTTTTGATAATATTTCTTATTGTTCCAAACTTTTTACGCAATTGGGTTTACGATTATATTGCTAAAAATCATTATTAATGGAATGGTAAAAAAGAAGCTTGTATGATTCCTACGCCTGAATTAAGAAGCAAATTTTTAGATTAACACGCAACCATTCACAAGTTTTCTCATCTTTAAAATAAACTGCAAACTATGAAGAAGACTTTAACCTACCTTTTAATACTTATATTTATTATTTCATGCAAAACGGATGATGGTGTTCCAGATTGTTCTGCAGTTTTATGCGCAGCACCTGCCATAACCATAAATTTAATAGACGACACAACTAATGAAAACATTATAATTCAAGATAATATATCTGAAGAATCCATTGTAATTAAAAACAATCTTGAAAACGAAGTTGAATTTCACATTTTTGAATCAAATAGTATGCTTTATGTAAATAGACAAAACCAAACAGATACTTTAGAAATTCAAATTGATTCTGAAATAGTTGCAACAATCTCATACGATACAGCCAAACCGCAGACCGAAGAATGTTGTGATATTGGAATACTTAAAAACGTAACCGTAGAAGGCTTATATCATGTTGTAGAAAATAATTTAATTACCATTTATCTCTAAAAAAAGAGCTTCGTACTTATTTAAATTCTGCTTTTAAATTGAAACTCAACTAAAAGTACAGATAATTCATTGTTGGTTTTTTAGTGGTTGGATTAATTATAAGTTTATTCGAAACTTAAAATAACCCATCATGAAACAGCTATGTATTTTATTTCTTTGCTATTAAGCTTCTTTAAGAATCTTTAAGAATCTTCTTCAACTGGCTATAAATCATTTGTTCCATAGGTTCATAATCACCATCAACAAATGCCATGAGTTTAATATCGGCAAATAAATCGGCTAAATCATTACGGTAATAATCATGGGTTTTTACAGCTTCAATTATATTTTGAATACTCTGATAATCATTATCCTTTTCAAATTGTTCATGAACTCGATTATAAACTGCTTTATCAACCCGACTTAAAATATATTTTTTTTCTTTTCTAGATTCCTCTAAATCTGAATTTGACACATACATTAAAATATAAGCCAATAATTCTTCCTTACTCCAAGTACTTGGATTTTCCATTTTTCCTGTTGTTAGGCTACCGTATTCCGTCCATGAACCATCGTAAACCGAAATATTTTTATACCCAGAAATTTCTGCTCCTAATGCCAAAACGCAGGCTGTAATTCCAGAACCACATGAAAAAATTATGGCATCATCTGGTTCGGCAACCATGTAAAATGCCTTTGCTAGCTCTTTTTTAGACTTTAAAATCCCATTTTCCAATAAATCTGAAAACGGCAAATTCACCGAGTTTGGAATCGTGCCCATGCGAAGTCCTTCTCTAGGTTCAGGTTCTTCACAATTAAACCTGCCAGCGGAACGAGCATCAATAATTTTATGTGTTTCGTTTTTTGATGCCTTTTCAATATCATTAAAAAACTTCATGTAATTGGGTTGTAGGTTTGCAACAAAATCGCCAGCTTCACCATCAAAATTTTGCATTAATTCTGTTTCAAATTTTGCTTTCTTCCATTCAGGAAATCCGCCATTTAAAACCGCCAAATTATTAAACCCAAAAGCTTTAAACAACCACCAAACACGAGCGCTGGAATAAATACCTTGATCGTCATAGACAACAATGGCACTATTATTATTAATTCCTAAAGTTCGTGCTTCTTTTTGAAATTGCTCAATTGAAGGAAACGCACTAGGAAATGGATCAGAAACATTACTAAACTTCTTTTTAATATCAAAAAATCGAGCCTTTGGAATTTGTTCTAACGAGATATCAAAAACTTTATTGATGGTACCATCTAGAATAATTAAGTTGTCGGCGTTCATATTTTCCTGAAGCCATTCAACAGAAACTATCGGTGATGTTAACGATACACTCGTACTCATTTAATTTGTTTTTCTCGCAAAAGCACTAAGGCGCAATGCGTTACATTAATCTTTTGAATAAAAATAAAAAATTATTTCACAGCTTCATAATTATCGTCCCACTCTTTTGGTTTTGGGTCGTGTAATTTGCCTAAAGATTTCGCCACAATCATAGCCACCGTAGCATCGCCAGTTACGTTTACAACGGTTCTACACATATCAAGTGGTCTATCTACGGCAAAAATAAGCGCGAGACCAATAGGTAGTAATTCCGATGGAAAACCAATCGATTCCAGAACAATAACCAACATAACCATTCCCGCACTTGGTACCGCTGCACTTCCAATAGATGCTAATAATGCCGTTAGCACAATGACTAATTGATTGGTAAACGTTAAACCTTCAGGCCATATAACCTGCATTATAAATACCGCGGCAATGCCTTGGTACAAACTCGTTCCATCCATATTTACTGTTGCGCCAACAGGAAGCACAAAACCAGAGACTTCTTTATCTACACCTAAATGCTCTTCAACACGTTCCATGGTTACAGGAAGTGTTGCCGCACTACTACTGGTAGAAAAGGCTAAAAGTTGCGCAGGACTTATCTGTTGCAAAAACCACATCGGTGATTTTTTGGTGTAAACACTTACTAAAATCAAGTAGAAACCTATCATTATAATTAACCCTCCAACAACGCAGAAAGCATAATATAAAAGCTTGATTAAAATTTCGACATCATCAAAAGCTATAATAACGTTTGCTAATAATGCGAATACAGCGTATGGTGCAAAAAGCATAATTAAATCTACCATTTTCATAACCACCTCGTTTAAGGATTCAAAGAAATCAATTAAAGGTTTTGCCTTTTTCTCACCAATAAGTAATAAACAAATACCAACAAAAATGGCGAAGAATATCACTTGAAGCATAGACGCTTCTACAAACGATTCAAAAATATTACTTGGAAAAATATCAACTAACGCCTGTAATGGCCCTGCTTCCTTTTGAGCGGAAGCTTTCATTAACTTATCGGTTACGCCAGCATCATTCTCATATTTTAGCTTTATTTTCTCAATAGTTTCCTGTGGCATGCCGTTTCCTGGTTTCACCACATTTACTATAGTTAAACCTATAACGATAGCGACTATTGTGGTTGTGATATAAATACCAATAGTTCGTAAACCCATCGATTTAATTTTAGATATATCTTTTAAATCTGAAATCCCTTTTATCAATGATGCCAAAATTAAAGGCACAGCAATAAGCTTCAATAGGTTTATAAATATGGTTCCGAATGGCGCAATCCAATCGGTTACAAAACCTTTTCCGCCAGCAACGGTATTCATTATAAAACCAAAAATGATTCCGAGAACCATTCCTATAATAATCTTCCAATGTAATGCTAGTTTTTTCATATGCTATGTAGTCCGTAAAAGTTCTGAACAAGATAAGTATTTTATATATTCTTATTACTAGATTGGCAAAAATCCCTTAATTTTTGAAAGAATACTTAGCCATTATTGATAGTTTAGCCCCGATTGAAATGGCATCCTTTTTAAAACCTTAGTAAAACTGAAACTTTGTGATTTACTTGAATAAGCAAAAAACCACGCTATTAACTTATTGTAATAACGTGGTTTAAAAAAGTTATAATGGAAAGCGGGAAATAGCTTCAAAAAAAAACTAAATGCCAGCAATCTCGCTTATTTCGGCTATAAATTTATCGCCTAAAGCATCGGCTTCTTTTTGCGATTTCGCCTCAGTATAAATTCTAATAATAGGTTCGGTGTTACTTTTACGTAGGTGTACCCAACTTTCAGAAAAATCGATTTTTACACCATCAATAGTGGTTAATTGTTCGTTTTGGTAACGTTTTTCCATGGCTTTAAGAATACCATCGACATCTAAACCTGGAGTTAGTTCAATTTTCTTTTTACCCATAAAATAGCTTGGATAGGTTTTTTTAAGCGCACTTACACTTATTTTTTTATCAGC
>NZ_JBATHX010000330.1:0-2383 GCF_049667265.1 Algibacter sp.
AATACATTAAGATTAGAAAGTTTTTCTTTTATGTCTTGTGTAAGTGACGTCATTAATTCCAACGGTTCCTGTTAAACTGATTTTTTTTCCAATACCACATAATTAAAAAACCTGTTAGGGCGCCACCAACGTGAGCCATATAAGCAGTATTACTTGGGCTAAAAAATGATTGCCCTGTTAAACCTGAGATTAAATCTAAAATGATTATTCCTGGAATAAAGTATTTTGCTTTTATTGGGATTGGTAAAAAAATCATCATGAGTTCGGCATTTGGATTCATCATTCCGAAGGCAGCCATAACACCCATAATACAACCGGATGCACCAACCATTGATGCATTAAATGCCGAGTAAATATCTTTTAATAATACAACTTGCGAATTAGAAACGCCTGCAATAACTTCATTTGTGGATAGCATTTGCTTAATACTATCTGAGGACAGACCAGATTCTAGTAACGAATTATAGTCTGGAAGATATTGAAAATAATAAAACCCTACTTGAAGTAAAACGGCTCCTAACCCAGCAGAAATATAAAGAAACAAAAAACGTTTAGAACCTAAAACTTGCTCTACTGGTGAACCAAACATCCAAAGCGCAAACATATTAAATAATATATGCATGGCTCCTCCATGCATAAACATATGTGTAATAATTTGCCATGGTTTAAAGGCATCATTTTGAGGAAAATACATAGCAAACCATTCGTAAAATAAATTACCATTTCCAATTGCTAAAGTCCCGATAAACATTAATGCGTTAATGATTATTAAATGTTTAACGGTGTCTGAAATTCGCATCATATTTTATATAAATTTTTTATCTAACTCATCCACACTCATGGTAACAAATGTGGTTCTGTTAGTAGGCGACACATTAGGTTCTTTACAAGCAAATAGCTTATTTACTAAATGTTCTTGTTCATCTTTTAGCAACGACTGCCCAGTTTTAATGGCTAAACTTTTAGCCATTGATTTTGCTAATAAATCGGAAGCACTAAAATGACTATCTGGCACTTCGTTTTCAACATCACTTATCAGTTGTTCCAAAATAATCGACACTTCGCTTTCTGGAACACCAACTGGCACACCCGTAATTTCAACTAACTCACCTTTAACGCTAGAAAATGCAAAACCTGTATGTTCTAAATCGAGTTTTAACTGATTTATTATAGCAATATCTGGTGGTGAAAAATGTAATTGAAGCGGGAATAATAATTGCTGACTTGCAGCTTCCTTTATGGTTAAATTCTTTAAAAAATCTTCATACAAAATACGCTGATGTGCACGATGCTGATCGATAACCATCATTCCCGATTTTATGGTACTTACAATATATTTATTGTGCAGCTGATAGGTTGTATGGGTTTTCTCAACTTGTTTATCATCGTCAAAAATAGATGCTGTACGTTCTTCACTCTCAAATTGAACTTCGGAAAAATCTGATTTCGAATCATTTCCTTTTGATTCTAACCCCACATATAAACCTTCCCAACTTGTTGTTTGGTCTTTTTTATAAGCTACAGCTCTATCTTTTGAAGTTTTTTCATCTTGAAATGGATTAAAACTTCTATCTACTTCAACCTTTGGAGCATTCGTATTATCCTTTTTAAAACTGTAAGGTGTATCTAAATTAGGGTCGCGCTCAAAATCAAGAACTGGCGCAATATTAAACTGCCCCAAACTGTGTTTTACTGCCGAACGCAATAAGGCGTAAAGCGTATGTTCATCATCAAACTTAATTTCTGTTTTTGTTGGATGGATATTGATATCGATAGTTTGTGGATTGACGGTTAAGTTTAAAAAATAACTTGCATGCGTTCCATTTTTAAGCAACCCTTCAAAAGCCGAAGCAATGGCGTGGTTTAAATAGGCACTTTTTATAAAACGGTCATTCACAAAAAAGAACTGCTCGCCTCTAGTTTTTTTAGCAAACTCAGGTTTACCAACAAATCCTGAAATTTTAAGCACTTCGGTATCTTCTTCAACGGGCACTAATTTTTCATTGGTTTTATTTCCGAAAATATTTACAATACGTTGACGATAATTACTAATTGGCAAATTAAAACTTTCACTTCCGTTGTTATACATAGCAAAACTAATATTAGGATGTGCTAATGCTACGCGATGAAACTCATCAATAACATGCCGCAATTCCACGGAATCAGATTTCAAAAAATTTCGTCTGGCAGGAATATTAAAAAACAGGTTTTTTACTGAAACTGATGTTCCTGTTGGTGTAACCACAATATCTTGCGACACCACATTACTGCCTTCAATAATTATACTATTACCAACATCATCAAGATCTTGTTTCGTTTTTAACTCCACATGGGCAATTGCTGCAATACTTGCTAGAGCCTCTCCACGAAAGCCTTTGGTATG
>NZ_JBATHX010000331.1:0-1781 GCF_049667265.1 Algibacter sp.
GTTCTAGGAAAATCAATAGTTTTAATGGTTTTATTGCAAATAGCCGATGTTGCTTTTACCTCAAATTCTAATAACTCAGCATTTAAATTACTAAGTTTAGTCATGGCTACAACTTCTCCACGGCGTATGTATCTAAAAATATTGTTTGCTGCTAATAGTTTTTTATTAATTAAAGTATCAATGCCTATGGAATGTGATAAATCAAAATAGTCCATGTTTTCAACTAAAGCAATGGTTTTTTTAACACCTTTTGATTTAGCCACCAAACAAGACATAATATTGGTTTCAGAATTAGGCCCAACAGCAACAAAGGCATCCATCTCGCTAATATTTTCTTCTTCAAGAATATCAACATTACGCCCATCACTATTAATAACTAGCACTTTTGTTAACGCTTCTGCAATTTCAAATGCACTATCTCTATTGCCTTCAAAAAGCTTTACGTTTAATCCTTTATCGCTTAAGTCTCTTGCTGTTTTATAAGCTATTTGACTACCACCCAAAATCATCACATTTTTTATTTCTCTATTAACTTTACCTGTAAGTCTACAAAGTTCATCTGCACCACCTTCAGAAGTTATAAACACCACATTATCACCGCGTTTAAATTTAGTATCGCCTCTTGGAATAATAGTGAATTGTGTACCAAAACGCTGAATAGCAATAGGCACAAAATGTATTTCTGGAAAAATTTGAGCAGCTTCTTTAACCGTTTTCCCTACAAATGATGCTGCTCTTGGTAACGTTAATCCAGCCATGGTTAAGGCACCATCTTCAAACTCATAATTCTCGTTAAATGAGGATTGTTTTAATGATAATTCAATCTCTGAAGCAGCTAAAGCTTCGGGTGAAATTAACTCATCAATACCAATTTTTGTAAATCCAACTTCATCTTTATGATGAATAAATTCGGTATTAGAAATTCTTGCAATGGTTCTTTGCGCACCTAGTTGCTTTGCTAGTACACCTACCGTAATATTTGTAGTTTCACTCGATGTTACTGCAATAAACAATTCACATGAATCAATACGCGCTTCTTTTAAAATTGCTATTGACGTAGCATCGCCCTTAATAACTCGAATATCTAAATGTGTATTCGCATATTCTAAACTTTTTTTATTGGGGTCTATTAAGGTAATCTCTTGAGATTCGTAAGAAAGAAGTTTTGCTAAATGAAAGCCTACTTCACCAGCACCAGCTATAATTATTTTCATTATTTAATTATCATAAATAGTAGTACAAATATACTATAAAATAGAAGTTTGAACATAAAATTGGTTTATAATAATTATTTAGAATCCTGATTATGTAATGCTTTTCTAAAAGTTTATCTTTGCTGAAAATTTTTAAGATTTGTCGAAAATAAAGCCATACAAAAACAGCGATTTAGGTAAAAAAGAACAGGTAACAAAAATGTTTGATACCATTTCTAGAGATTATGATGGTTTAAACCGAGTTATTTCTTTCGGCATTGATATTAAATGGCGAAAAAAAGTTGTAAAACTGGTTAAAGAAACCAATCCAGACACCATTTTAGATATTGCTACGGGAACTGGCGATTTAGCGATTAACCTTGCCGAAACTAATGCTACAAAAATTGTAGGTTTTGACATAAGTAACGGCATGCTTGAAATTGGCAAGAAAAAAGTTAAAAAGAAAGGTCTAGAAACAAAAATAGACATGATTTTAGGAGATTCTGAAAACATGCCTTTTGATGATAATTCATTTGACGCTATTACAGTTGCATTTGGGGTAAGAAACTTTGAAACGCTTGAAATTGG
>NZ_JBATHX010000332.1:0-23227 GCF_049667265.1 Algibacter sp.
ATCAATTAGCAATTGCTTGTGGAAGTACCATGATTCGTTTAGGGAGCAGTATATTTGGCAATAGAAATTACTAAAAAACAACAAACTAAAAACAGCATATTATTTACGCAATTTTAGACATAGAAACCACAGGTGGTAAATACAATGAAGAAGGAATAACTGAAATTGCTATTTATAAGTATGACGGCCATGAGGTTGTAGATCAGTTCATAAGCCTTATAAACCCTGAGCGAGATATTCAACCTTTTGTAGTTAATCTTACTGGGATTAACAGTAACATGCTTCGTAATGCTCCTAAGTTTTATGAAGTCGCAAAACGCATTGTTGAAATTACCGAAGATTGTATTCTTGTAGCACACAATGCGCAATTTGATTACCGCATTTTAGTTACAGAATTTAGACGCTTAAGTTTTGATTATGAACGAAAATCGTTGTGTACTGTTGAACTTTCAAAGGATTTAATTCCCGGACAAACCTCCTACAGTTTAGGCAAGTTAGTACGCTCGCTTGGTATTCCGGTAACAGACAGACATAGGGCTAATGGTGATGCTTTAGCTACTGTTAAATTGTTCAAATTGCTCCTTGCTAAAGACACCAGCAAAACCATCATTCAAAAATCCATTCGATTAAACCCAAAACGCCAATTAGAACCTCGGCATTTAGATATTATTGCCGATTTACCGTCTATTACAGGTGTGTATTACATCCACAAGGCAGATGGAGATATCATTTATATTGGCAAGAGTAATAACATTAAAAAACGCATTAACCAACATTTTACGGGCACCAATGCTAAATCGAAAAAAATACAATCAAAAGTAGCCTCTGTAACCTACGAAGCTACAGGTAGCGAATTAGTGGCACTTTTAAAAGAAAGCGAAGAAATAAAAAAGATTAAACCATTGCATAACAAAGCATTAAGACGCTCTATTTTTACTCATGCTTTATATGCTTTTAAGGACGAAAACGGATATGTTAATTTAAAAATTGATGTCGCTGATGGACGTAAAAAACCCATAACAACATTTAGCAATCGCCAAAGCGGAAAAAGTTTTATGACTAAAGCTGTTGAAGATTATAATTTATGCCAAAAACTTTCAGGCTTATACAAAACAAAAACCAGTTGTTTCAATTATGAATTAAAAACCTGCGATGGTGCATGCATCCAAAAAGAATCACCTGAAACTTATAATAAACGCGTAAAAGCGCTTATTGAAAAAAACAACTATTCAAATAAAAATATGGTTATTGTAGATAGAGGCCGTGAAGTTGATGAACGTAGCGCTATTTTAATAGAAAACGGTGTTTTTAAAGGGATTGGTTTCTTCAATTTAAACTACCAAATAACCAACCTTAAAGTATTAGAATCTATAATTACACCAATGCAAAATAATAGAGATACGCAGCACATTATTCAAAATTACTTAAGGAGAAACAAACGATTAAAAATAATTTCAATTGATTAAACTATGCGCAAATTAACATTAATACTGTTTCTAATAGTTAGTAATAAAGCACTTTCACAAGAAAATTATAGTTCAGAATCCTATCGCGTTACTCTAGGAGATCTTGAAAGCAATACATTTGTTAGAGATTCTACTGCAAATGCTTTGGTTATCTATGAAGAAGGAAAAAGCTATGTTGATAAAAATGATTTCGATTTAAGGACAGAAGAAAAGCATAAAATAAAGATTTTAAATAGAGAAGGTTTTGATCATGCCACAGTAAAAATCCATTTATATAGCAATTCATCTCGGGCTGAAAAAATAGATAAAATTTTCGCCACTACTTATAATAAAATTGGTGATGAGGTAATACAAACAAAGCTAGAAGAAAAAAATATTTTTACTGAAAAATACGACGAAAATCATACCTTAATTAAGTTTACATTACCAAATATTAAAGAAGGGTCTGTAATCACTTATAGTTATACAACTATTTCGCCTTTCATGTTTACGTATCATGGATGGGATTTTCAATCTGACATTCCTAAGTTGTATAGTGAATATAATGCAAGTATTCCTGGGTTTTGGTTATACCATATTAAATTACTTGGTGGTAAAAAACTAACAACAAATTCTTCTGATATCGACAAAACTTGTCTTCAAACCTCTAGAGGTGCAACAGCAGATTGTATGGTTACGAAGTATGCAATGAAGGATGTCCCAGCATTTATTGAAGAAGATTATATGACGGCAAAATCAAATTATTTAGCCCGTGTCGATTATGAATTAGAAACTTTTAGAGCACCAGATGGAACTATTACTCATTATACCAAAACCTGGAAAGATGTAGACAAAGAGTTTAGAACCGATAAAGAAATTGGAAAACAACTTAAAAAATCGGTAGACCTTGAAGATTTATTAAGCTCCGAAATTATTAACGAAAAAGACCCTTTAAAAAAAGCACAAGCTATTTATAAATACATGCAAGACACATATACTTGGAATGGTGATTATAAAATTTTTTCAGATGTTTCCATAAAAGATCTCATGAAAAACAAATCTGGAAATGTGTCATCCATAAATATTTTATTACACAATATTTTAAATGAAGCAAATATTGATGCAAAACCTATACTAATATCAACAAGAAATAACGGATTTCCAACAACGCTTTTTCCAGTAATATCAGAATTTAATTATCTCATAGTTCAAGTCACTATTAATAACGAAACCTACTTACTTGATGCTACTGATAATTATTTAAGCTTTGGTCAAATTCCCCTAAGATGCCTAAACCAGCAAGGCAGGCTGCTCGATTTTGATAATGGAAGCGAATGGATTGATATTGCACCTAGCAAACCATCCAATATTTTTTACCAAGCAAGTATACATTTTGATGAAAATGACATACTTGTTGGGTCAATAAAATCTAAAAGAACTGGATATCATGCGCTAAATATTAAAAAGGATTACTTTTCAAATGAAAATGAGTATTTAGAAAAACTTGAAAACAACTTTCCTTATATTGAAATATCAGATTTTGAAGTTATAAGCGAAAGCGAAGAAAGTGAAGATTTTAAAGAATCTTATAACATTGAATATAACTTTACCACAACTGGCGACAACATTTATTTAAACCCATTTTTTGTTAAGTTTTTTAAAGAAAACCCCTTTAAATTACAAGAACGAACTTACCCAATTGATTTTGGATACAGCGATAATTATTTCTATTTGTTTAAAATAGAATTAAATGATAATTATGAATTAGTTGAAATACCAGAGCAACAAAATATAACGCTTCCGAATGATACTGGGCAAATTCTTTTTAATTCGCAAAAAATTGGAAACAGCCTAAATTTATCATTAAAATTTGATTTTAAAAAACCAATTTACGAACCAGAGTATTACCCATATTTAAAAGCATTTATGAGTAAAATTGTCGATATTCAAAATAACTCACTTATACTTTTAAAAAGAAAGTAAGCAATGTTTTTATTACATTTGATATCATGAAAAAATTTTTCGACAAACATTGGAAAGCTAGAATATATAAAATCATTTATCATTCAGACACACCTGCTGGAAAACTATTTGATCTTGTACTTCTTGTAGTTATTCTTGCAAGTATTTTGTTAGTAATGCTTGAGAGTGTTAATAGTATTGATGAAAAATACCATGATTTCCTTAACATTGCAGAATGGATAATTACCATTCTATTCTCCATAGAATATATTTTAAGGATTATAACCAACTCAAGTCCTAAAAAATATATTTTTAGTTTTTATGGTATTATAGATTTACTATCAACCATTCCAAAATATTTATCGCTTTTTTTAGTAGGATCTCACTCTTTGGTGGCTTTAAGAGCGTTACGCCTAATGCGAGTTTTTAGAATTTTAAAATTAGCTCGATTCATGGGCGAATCCAATAATTTTATAAAAGCATTAAAAGCAAGTAAAGTAAAAATTGCTGTTTTCGTTTCATTTGTAGTTATTCTATGCGTCATTCTAGGAACTGTGATGTACCTTGTTGAAAGTGAGCAAGATAGCGGATTTTCTAGCATCCCAAGAAGTGTTTATTGGGCTATTGTCACACTAACAACTGTAGGCTATGGCGATATTGCTCCCGTAACACCATTAGGACAATTAATTGCTTCTTTAATTATGATTATTGGTTATGGTATAATTGCCGTGCCAACAGGTATTGTAACTGCTGAATTTGCAAATCAAAAAAAAGTTCCTATAAAAGAAGAAGATATCGTTCCTACAACTAAAACCTGCCCAGAATGCTTAACATACGATATTAGAATAGAAGCAAAATACTGTTATGTATGTGGTGCAGAAATAATCTGATTTGTATAAAGTAAGCAATTACTTGTGTAAATAAACCACAAACTGAAAACCTACTATTCTAGTATTTCTAATTGTGCTATTATTTGTTCTTTAGTTACCGGATAACCCTTGCCCATCCTAATGGTTTGATAAACATCTTCAAATACATTCATATAACTCGCTTTTTCTGAAACGATTTTCTCTTGAATTTTTAATCCATTGGAATCCATGGTAGTTAATAGCCCTTCACTTTCAGGCAATTCTACACCATACTGAGCATCATTAGGGAGCATACCTTCAATTAACTGATTTTCCTGAACATCGGTTCGGTTTTTTTTAAAGGACCCCAATTTTCCGTGAACTATAAATGCAGGCTGCGGATCAGCAACCAAAAAACTGATGGTAACAAACACTTGCAAATTATTAGGATACAGTAAATGAATATGTACATAATCTACCACTTTAGTTTTAGGCCGAACATATGAGGGGTATTTAATCCATTTTAATGGTATGCCAAACATTGAAATCACTCCATCGATAGTATGGGAACCCAAATTGTAAATAACACCACTTCCTGGCCCAGGTGCTTCTTTCCAACTATTTTTATTGATAGTAGTATTATACCTATCGTATCGAAAATGAGCCTCAATCAAATTTCCTAATTTACCAGATTCGACTACTTTTTTCACAGAGAGAAAATCGCTATCATACCTTCGGTTTTGAAAAGGTAGTACCCATACACCTTTCTTTTTTGCTTCTTTTAATAGTTTTTTTGCTTGTGAAGATGTAGCCGTAAAAGGTTTATCTAGCAGCACGTGTTTATTAGCTTTAATAGCTTTTAAAGCGAATTCAAAATGTGTTTCATTTGGTGTGTTTACAATAACAAGTTCAACAGATTCATCTAATAAAAGTTCATCAATAGCATCGTAACTTTTCACTTTTGGGTAATCTAAATGAGCCTTTTTTTTGGATCTTTCTACAACAGCATAAAATTCAAATGCAGGATGGTACTTAAGTAGAGGCGCATGAAAAATGCTGCCAGATACTCCAAAAGACAACATTCCTGTTTTAATTGTTTTATTCATCGTTTACCATTCTATTAAAGTACTACTATATTCCCTTTGCAATTTGATCTAGTACCCAACCAGTCCTAGCTCCAGAAACACCAGTACTAGGGCAAGTGCCTTTTCCTTGTATTTCATCAACAATGCTTTGAATAAGTATCTCTTGGATGTATTCAGGAACTTCAAATTCAAATTTCTTAATAGGTTCATTTTCTATTTCTAAAGTAACGTGATGATCACCCCAAAAAGGAAAAGATATTTGACCTTTACTACCAATTATTGTGGTCATTTCATATTGTGAGGCCTTACTGGTATTAAAAGCCCACAAGCCTTTTCCTAAAATGCCATTTTTAAATTTAAAAACACCAACTGTAATATCATCGGCTTTATATTTTTTGGATTGATTTTCAGAAAACCCTTTGGCTTCGGTAATAGGTCCAAAAATGAAATCGAGGGCATCTAATTGATGTGATGCTAGGTCATAAAAATAACCACCACCTGCAACTTTAGGGTCTACGCGCCAATTAACAGGGTGGTCGTGGGTTCCAACAATATCATTCTCAATAGTCATTTGTACACTTATATCTATACTTCTAATATCTCCAATCGCCCCATTATCAATTAATTCTTTTACTTTAAGAATATTTGGTAGAGTTCTGCGGTAAAAAGCCACAAATAAAGGAACATTTGCCTTTTTACACGCTTCTACCATTGCTAAGCATTCTTGGTGCGTACGAGCCATTGGCTTTTCTACATAAACCGGTTTGCCAACCGCCGCTGCCTTCAACGTATATTCAGCATGGGTACTTGGTGGTGTTGCAATATAAATGGCATTTACCTCAGGATCATTTAGTAAATCATCCGCATTATCATACCACTTTTCAACACCATGACGTTTGGCAAAATCCTTTGCTTTATCAGCATTTCTTCTCATAACCGCTTTTACACTTGAATTGTTGGTTTTTATTAGTGGTTGTCCGCTTTTTGTTTCGCAAACATCACCAACTCCAATAATTCCCCAACAGATTTCTTTCATTAATTTATGAGCCATTTTATGAATATTTTAGAATTATTTTTTATTTGATATAATGAAATGATGACTTCAGTTATAGTACTAAAACATGTTCAGAACAGGCAAACTTTATCGATTGTTAACGAAATTAGTTAATCTTTCTCATAAAGCCAAGTAAACCGTTTAAATGAATAATCCTAAAAATCTATAACAGAATAACAATCCATAAATCATTATCAAATTAAAGTTTGTTACTAGTTAAATTGGCATTAATCATTTATTCAAATTAACTTTACAAAAAAAATATTTTAAGTTATTAATTCAAACACAAAATATCTCATTTCAATAGTTGGCCCTACTGCCATAGGGAAAACAGCTTTAAGCATAAAACTAGCAAATCACTTTAAAACTGAAATCATTTCAGCAGATTCACGTCAGTTTTTCAAGGAGATGCAAATTGGTACTGCCGCTCCAACACCCAACGAATTATCAGGAGCTAAACATCATTTTATTCATCATAAGTCCATAATAGACGACTATAATGTAGGAGCATTTGAGAAAGATGCTTTACAATGTTTGGAACATTTATTTAAAAAACAGGACGTGGTTATTATGGTTGGTGGCTCCGGATTATATGTTGATGCTGTCACAAAAGGCTTAGACTATTTTCCTGAAGTAGATTCGAACATTCGTGAATCTTTAAATAAACAATTAGAAACACAAGGCCTAGAATCACTTCAAAAACAACTTCAAGTCTTAGATCCTGTTTCTTACAAAACCATTGCCATAGATAACCCACACCGCGTTATTCGCGCCTTAGAGATTTGTATTGGAACGGAAAAACCATACGCGTCTTTCTTAAATCAAGGCAAAGAAAAACGGAATTTTAAAACAATAACCATAGGTTTAACAGCCGAAAGAGAACTTATTTACCAACGCATAAACCAACGCGTTGATATAATGATGCAAGAAGGTTTGTTAGAAGAAGTAAAAAGCTTAATAGAATTTAAAGATTTAAACGCTCTAAACACCGTTGGCTATAAAGAACTTTTTAATTATTTGGAAGGCACCTGGGAATTAGAATTCGCCATTTCAGAAATCAAGAAAAACACGCGACGATTTGCAAAACGACAACTAACTTGGTTCAAGAAAAAAGAAGACACCCTTTGGTTTGATTATAGCATATTCATTGATGATGTTAAAGATAAAATACAAGTGCAAATAAATAGTTTTAAAAATGATTAATGAAAGTGTTTTAGATAATCCTGTGTGGTTTTCATTAACAGAAAAGCACCATAATCATTGTATAGATTATGGCAACGTAAAATTTTTCCAACCAGATTTCACACCTTTTGGAGCATTTATTAACGCCGAGGACACCTCTGTTGCCATTCAAAAACATGCCAAATTAATAAAAGACTTTTTTATAGTAGGCCAAAAACCAAAAATGCCTTTAGGATTTAAACCACCTGTTAGATATGTGGGTTTACAAATGATTCTTCGAAATAAAATATCATATCCAATACCAGATACCATTGTAGAACTTAACGAAAAACAGTTTCCGGACTTAAAAAATTTAATGGCACTCGCCTACCCAGAATATTTTAAAGAAAAAACAAATACTTTGGGGCGTTACTTTGGTATTTATAAAAACAATAAATTGGTAGCAGTAACTGGAGAGCGCATGCAAACTGAATACTTTACGGAAATAAGTGCCGTTGTTACACATCCAGATCACACCGGAAATGGCTATGCAAAGCAACTACTTACGCACACTTCTAATAAAATTTTTGAGAAAAATAAAACGCCGTTTTTACATGTTGATGAAACCAATTTAGGTCCCATAAATTTGTACAAAAAACTAGGTTTTAATGTAAGAAGAAAATTAGAATTCTGGAAAATAAGTAGCTAATTGTAAAGTAGAAAAAAGAAAGAGATTTAAAGTAGTTTTACTGCATAGTTACATGGCTATACTTCGCATTAATTACAATGTTTTTTCCACTTTCTAAATTACCAGCAGAAAAGTTTGAAGCATGATCTTTAGTTAATTTATCTGGGTGCGTTAAATGCGATCGTGTGCCTTTATATTGAAAATTATAATCGGTACTAGGCAAGGCAATAAACGCATCATTATTTTGAAGAATCATGTTTAAACTAATAAAGTTATTATCGATATTAAAAATTTTCACATCACCAATATTACCATCAATAATAGCACTTCCAAATAAATTTTCAACATCAACGTTTGATGAAATAGAATTTAAAACCAAATGCTTCACGTTTTCAAGCTCCACACTTTCCACATAATTTAAATTCAGCTCCCCCAAATTCCAATTTGTTACATAAATTGGGGAATAGGAAGCATTAATGGAAGTTAAACTTCCATTAATGCTTTGAGCTGTAAATTTTGTGTATGATAAATCTGCTTCAATATTATCAATATTTGCGGCAAACTCAATCTCGCCATGCCTTACGTTCACTTTTAACTTGGCGCCTTTTGGCATTTTTATTTTTATAGTTTTCTTAACGTTTGGGTTAGCTTTACCATGAAATAACCTTTCAACCTCCTTTTCTCTATCTTTTATTAAAATAGAACGCTCTTTTAAATACTTTTTATTTAAATCAGCATGTTCTTTAGCCCGTTTTTTGTGCTCCAATGCTTGTGCTTTATGTTCGGCTATCCGTGCTTTTTGTGCTTCCATGCGTTCTGCCTGAGCAGCTATACGCTCAGCTTGTGCTTCAACACGATCAGATTGTCCTTCCATGCGTTCTGCAAAACGTTCGCCCCAAGCTTCCATTTTTTTAGCATAGTCCTCACCCCATTGTTTTCCAAATTTTTCGCCCCAAGCTTCCATCTTTTTGGCATACTCTTCTCCATACTTTTCATTCCATTCTTTTCCGAATTTCTCTCCCCAATCTTCCATTTTTTCAGCATAGTCTTTTCCATATTTAGATTCAAAATTTTTGGTCCATTCCTCTAAATATTTTTCACCATTTTTTTGATAAGCGTCATAATCAAAAGCTATGGCATTAACACCTTCTGGTAATTCAGGTAATTCAATCATTTCCGGCATTTCAGGCATCTCTGGCAATTCCATATCGAAATTGAAACGCATTTCTGGCATATCTGCAAGTTCAAATTTTAATTCATTTAAAAGTGCTCCAACACCATGGTTATCACGATCACATCCATCACAATCCTCATGGTCGTTATGGGTAACCCATAAGGAAGTTGCATGTCCACCTCTTGTGGTAATTGAAACTTCATTACTTGAAGCATCAACATCAATATCCCAATTTTTCATGGCATTTTCAAGTGCTTCTTTACTTAATTTTTCACCTTCAACATATGCTTCTATTTCAATTATATTCTTATTCCAGGTGTCAAATATAATATTGCAATAGCTAATGTCTAAATCAACTACAACATCTTTTTCAACCTTAATCGATTGCGATACTTTTGTTAATTTCTGTTGTGCCATCACACTTCCCGTTATCAGAAAGCATAAGGCAACTAATTTGATTTTTATATTAGTTCTGTTCATTTTTTGATTTTTTTAGATTGATTGTTTTACCCCTGAAACTTCCGTATCAGGAGAATTAAATTCTTGTAATTGTAATCTTAACCGCGATAATAAATTTAACCTTAGTTTTAAATTATCAATTAAGGCATTCACGGTTAACTCGCTTGGTCCAGATTCCGTTAACTCTAAGGACAGTTTTTGGTACTCTTTTCCAAGTGTATTCATCTGGTTTAAATAATCGTCGAATAACTCTTTAGTATCTGGCGTGTATGTCATTTTAGACAACTCTAAATTTATGCTAGCTAAATAATAATCTTCAACTTTTTTTAATCCGGGCGAAATATCACCTAAGGTTTTAGTAACTACATTTTTAGTATTAGCAATTTTAGTATTAGCAATCTCTGGCGTGTCAACAATAACTGGAGATTGAAAATATTTAAACGCGCCAAAACTAAATCCTAAAAGCACTACAATACTTGCAGCAATTTGCCACCAACTAAAGTTTGATTGTTTTGTTTCTGGTAAGGCTACGTCCAATTTTTCAAGAAAGCGATCTTGATGTTTTCCTGGCATTTTATCACCGGTTATTTTGTCGTTTTTAAACAACTCTCTAATGTCTTGTGCCATTTTTATTACGTGTTAACAGTTTTTGCAATTTTACTTTTCCTCTCGATAATTGGGTTCGCGATGCTACTTCAGAAATATCTAGAATCTCCGAAATCTCCTGATGGTCGTACCCTTCAATCAAATACAACATCACAACATATTGATACTTGTCGGGCAAGGCATTAATCGCCAATTTCACATCGTTTAATGTCATGGTATCTTCCACTAACCATTTGTCGTCATCATATGCATCAACAACCTTTAGTGATCCGGCATCCAATTCAACCAAATGGTGTTTTTTAGCCTTTAAAAAATCGATACATTTATTAACCACAATCCGTTTTAACCAAGCCCCAAAAGTTACCTCCGCTTTGTACTGGTGTAGTTTAGTAAAAGCCTTTATAAAAGCTTCCTGCACCACATCTTCAGCATCAGCAGCATCCTTCAAAAACCGTTTAGCAACAATATACATCCCGTCGCAGTACTGGTTGTATAACTGCAATTGCGCCTTTCGGTTGTTCTGTTTACATTGTTCAATAATGTCAACTTGAAACATGCTTGGTTTACTTTTGGTTCAAACTCTCATGATGCATCATGCGAGTTTAGTTAGTTCTTTTTAAAAGACGATTAAAAAATCAGAGTGTTGCAAAAAGTGTCTTTTTTTTTAAAATATTTTTTTGGGCGTTACTTTTTGCTCATACCTACAAGGTTTTTTGAAACCTCGCAGGATCACAAAAAGTCGGGCTTTTCGTTACAAGTCCGCGCACCTCCTATGTCGGGCTGTGGGCTTTCCACTTCAATCCCTAACGCGGGCATATTCGCAATCGTAAGTTTTCAGTCGCAGTCTCAGTATAGGGAAAAACAGGTTTCAAACTTCTGTCAACGGTCTCCCGTCATCGGTCTTTTCAACTTTCACAACAAAACTAAATAAATAAGCGTTTGCATTTTACCAGTTATAGCTTTTAAATTATCTTTATGCACTTAATATTTAGCTTTATATGAACACCTTTTTAAAACGCACTCTAATACTATTATCCATTATAGCATTAGGTTTATTTTTATATTCAACCTTTGTAGAAAATATTTTTGGCAAACGATTAAGTCCTAAAGATACCGTAGAATTTAAACTAAACGATTTAAAACTCGAAGTATTCTACAACAGACCATTTAGAAAAGAACGCGAAATTTTTGGTGCTCTAGTGCCATTCAATCAAGTATGGCGAACTGGCGCAAATGAAGCAACTACTTTTGAAACCAATAAAAATTTACAAGTAAACGGTATGCAGTTAGCAGCTGGAAAGTATACGTTATGGACGGTTCCTAAAGACTCAACCTGGAACGTTATTTTTAACTCAAAACAATATTCTTGGGGTGTAAATGCGGAAATGCAGCCCATGTGGGACCCAAATTACGATGCTTTAAATATTGAAGTACCCGTACAAAAATTACCAAACCATGTTGAGCAGTTCACTATTGCTTTCGATAATTCTACTGACAATCTATTTTTAACAATGGCTTGGGATGATGTTAAAGTTGCCGTGCCGCTTAAATAAGTTTACAGTCTCAGTCTCAATTTGCTCTTTTCTGAAAAAATAAAATTGTAAATTAGGCAAACAATTGTCAACAAGTGTCAAAACAAAAAAAATCATCATTACAAGAAAAAAAAGGTGTTTCAATTTCAGAAATCACTAACAGGTCTTCTATAAAATCTATTCAAAATAAGCGTAAAGTAAAAATTGACACAGTTGCATTAGTATCATCTATTCTTAAAAAAGATATTACCGCGTTAAGTAGGGCTATTACACTTGTTGAAAGTAAAAACCCAAAACATAAAGAACAAGCCAATAATGTATTAAAAGCATGTTTACCACATGCCAATAAATCCATCAGAATTGGTATCACAGGTGTTCCAGGCGTTGGAAAGAGTACGTTTATTGAAACCTTTGGAAAACACCTAACAAAACTAGGAAAACGCGTTGCCGTTTTAGCAATCGACCCAAGTAGCACCATAACAAAAGGCAGTATTTTGGGCGATAAAACCCGAATGGAAGATTTAGTAAAGGATAAAAATGCTTTTATCCGACCATCTGCTTCCGGAGATTCTCTAGGTGGCGTTGCCAGAAAAACAAGGGAAAGCATTATTTTATGCGAAGCTGCTGGTTTTGATGTTATAATAATAGAAACTGTTGGCGTGGGACAAAGTGAAACTACCGTGCACAGTATGGTCGATTTCTTTTTACTTCTAAAACTGGCAGGAGCTGGTGATGAACTACAAGGTATAAAACGAGGTATAATTGAAATGGCAGATACTATTGCTATTAATAAAGCTGATGGCGGCAATTTAAAAAACGCTAAACTTGCCAAGGTTGAATTTGCCAGAGCACTTCACCTCTACCCAGAAAAATCATCAAATTGGCAACCTAAAGTAACTTTGTGTAGTGCGTTGCATAGTGAAGGTATCAATACTATTTGGGATATTATTTTAGAATATATTGAAATCACTTCCAAAAACAATTTCTTCGATAAAAAACGGCATAATCAGAATAAATTCTGGCTAATTCAAACCATAGAAGATCAATTAAAATCAGATTTCTTCAATAAGCCTAAAATTAAAAAAGAATTGGCAAATCAAATTCAACTTATAGAAAACAATCAAACAACACCATTTGCTGCTGCTGATTATTTATTGAATCTTAATAATTAAGAATTCACAAATCGGCCTAATAAATATTTTGTCAGTTTGTAAAATAGAAACCCAGAAATGGCTCCAAAAGTCATTCCGCAGATAATATCAATGGGATAATGAACACCAACATAAATTCTGCTATAAGCAACTACAGCACTCCAAAACAGTAAAATAAAAATCAAATTTTTATAATATGGTTTTAAAAGTAAACCTGTAAAAACAGCTGCTGCCATCGTGTTTGATGAATGTCCTGAGAAAAAACCATATTTCCCACAACGGACAGCAATAAACCGAACTCTATCGGCAATTTCAGCTACACCACAAGGTCTAGGTCGCATAAAGGAACGCTTAAAAACATTGGTTATTTGGTCTGTAAATGTGATCATTAAGGCTATAACAACAACAAAAATTAATAACGATTTTAAACCGTATTTTTTATAAAGTAGAAATAACAAAATGACATAAAGAGGAATAAATGTTAGTTTATTGGTTAAAACTAACCACATACCATCCCAAGTTGAAGACCCTAAATTATTTAAAAATACAAATAGTTCAGTATCGTAATTTAAAAGCTGTTCAATCATTTATTTCTTTTTAAAATTACGGTTTTACTCGTCGTATTTTGCAACTTCATTATCATAAAACTCGCTGGCCTCTTTTATGGCATTTTCCGTTTCTGTTTCTAATTCATTTTGGTCTTCAGCATCAAAATCTTCAAACCATTCAACGGCATCATTTTCAAGATTAATAATAAATCTAGGAAACTCCGTATGAATAACATAAATAGCATCAGGAAATTCGGTATTATCTCCTAGTATAAATTTTGGAAGACTCATTGTTTTTATAGTTTATTTGTTGTTAGACAAAATTAATCTTTTAGTTAAATAATTAAATCGAATATATAATAAAATTGAAGCCGTAGTTAAACCAGCTAGCAATCCTAACCAAATTCCGAAACTTCCATAAGCTTCTTCTTTACCTAAAAACCAACTAATTGGAAAGCCAACCAACCAATAGGATATAAATGTCATTATGGTAGGTATTTTAACATCTTGTAATCCACGTAATGCACCCAAAACAACCACCTGAATACTATCACTAATTTGAAAAATAGCTGCTGCTATTAATAATTTTGAGGCGATACTAACCACCTCCATATTATCCGCTAAGTTTTCGGCATCATCATAATCAACATAAATTCTTGGTAAATAATCATGAAATACGAAGAAAATAATAGCAAAACCAATGGCCAATAATATACCCATTAAAAATAATGAAAATGCGATTCTTCGTAATTCAAAATAAGCTTTCAATCCTTTTTGATTTCCAACGCGTATCATAGCTGCTACACTTAAACCCATGGCTACCATAAAAGTCATAGAGCCTAAATTTAAGGCAATTTGATTTGCAGCTTGAGGGTTTTTACCTAACAAACCACTAAGCCAAATGGCTGCCGTAAAAATGGCGACTTCAAAAAACATTTGCATGGCACTTGGCGCGCCCAAATTGAGTATTTTTTTTAGCATGAACGTATCTAAAACAAAAAACTTAATATTGGCAACAAAGGCTTTTGATTTTTCTTTTCCTTTTAATAAAAACCATAAATACCAAACCATTATAATTCTTGACGCTAGCGTTCCATAGGCAGCCCCAACAATTCCAAGTTCTGGGAAACCAAATTTTCCAAAAATTAATACATAGTTTAATACAACGTTTACAACATTCGCAATAATAGTGGCATACATTGGATATTTAGTCATGGACAAACCATCACTAAATTGTTTGAATCCTTGAAAAATAATTAATGGAATTAATGAAAACGCTACCAAATCTAAATACGGAATTGCCAACTCAACAACCTCATCAGGTTGCTTCATTAAGTACATTAAAGGTTTAGCGAAAAAAACTAATAAAAAAAGAAGTACGCCCAAAACCGTACATAAAAACAAACCATGCTTAAAGGCCGATTTGCCTTTTACGAAATCTTGTTCAGCATCAGCCTCTGCAATTAAGGGCGTTATGGCAGTAGAAAAACCAATTCCTAAAGACATGGCAATAAACATAAAACTGTTTCCCAAAGATACCGCAGCTAATTCAGCCGTACCTAATTGCCCAACCATTATATTATCAACAAAACTAACAAAGGTATGACCTAACATACCCAACATTACTGGAGCAGCGAGTCGCCAATTGTATTTAAATTCCTTTGTATAATTTGCTAATTGCATTTTGCAAAAATAACCTTTACCTAGTACTTTTTAGAAATTTGATAATTTTCTTTTGAATTTAAGGTCAAATTAACAAATGTTAATAAAACATAATAACTTATGCTCGTAGAAGCATAGGTTTTTTTACATTTGTAACGCCTTAAATCGTTCTTTCTAGAACCAAATAGCAACTAGAAACATTTAGCTTTTTTGTAGGGATAAATTGCTAGTGCTAAAGTTTCTAAACGAAAAGGAGGGAAAATGTTTCCCTCCTTTTTTATGTTTATTAAATTCTTTTTTAAAGATTTTGGACGTTTTTTTTAGAGTCTTCAAATTCCTTAAGAATGTCCTCTACAATTTTTGAAACAGGCTTTATATCGTGAATCAATCCAGAAATTTGACCTATTTCCAACTCGCCTTCTTCCAAATCCCCTTCAAACATACCACGTTTTGCTCTTGCTCTGCCTAACAATTCTTTAAGCCGTTCCAAGGTTGGTCCCGTTTTATACAATTCCTGAACCTGATTATAAAAACTATTTTTTATCAATCTTACAGGTGCCAATTCTTTTAGGGTCAACTGAGTATCACCTTCTTTAGCATTTACCACAACTGTTTTAAAAGCTTCATGAGCAGAACTTTCTACGCTTGCAACAAACCTGCTACCTATTTGTACACCATCAGCCCCTAAAACCATTGTTGCTAACATGGCGCTACCAGTTGCAATACCTCCAGCGGCAATTAACGGTATTTTAATTTGTACTTTCACCATTGGAATTAGTGTAAGTGTAGTGGTTTCATCACGTCCATTATGACCGCCAGCTTCAAATCCTTCGGCTACAATGGCATCAACTCCAGCTTCTTGGGCTTTTAATGCAAACTTTACGCTACTCACAACATGAACAACAGTAATACCACGTTCCTTTAACCAAGAAGTCCATGTTTTAGGATTTCCGGCAGAAGTAAAAACAATTGTAACACCTTCTTCTACTATAATATCCATAATCTCTTGAATGTTCGGATATAACATAGGCACATTAACACCAAAAGGCTTATCTGTAGCATTTTTGCATTTTTGAATATGCTCACGTAAAACTTCTGGATACATCGAACCTGCTCCAATTAGCCCTAATATTCCTGAATTACTAGAAGCAGATGCTAATCGCCATCCACTATTCCAAATCATTCCTGCTTGAATAATTGGGTATTTAATATTGAAAAGCTCAGTAATTCTATTTATCATTATTGCTTAATAAATTTAAACGTTTTTGATAGCCTATCTTGTTTTAGTTTAACTATATACATGCCATTTGGTAACCCTTGAACATCTAGGACATTATGAGTTTTAGACAAAATTATAGATTCAATTTCTTTACCTAAAATGTCATATAATTTTAATGAAGCTAACCCATTTTCAGATGGAAGTTTCACAAACAATTCATTTTTTACTGGATTTGGGTATAAATTGAAATCATTAATTGATGTATTCGATTCAACTGAAAGTGCGTTATTTAAAGCTAATTCTAGATTTGGTATGCCATAGCCTAAAAAATAATCTGGTGTAGTAAACTGAGAAGCCGATTCACGAACTAATTGCATAATTTCAGCATTGGTTTTATTTGGTAATGCCTGCCATAAACAGACTATACCACCAGCTAAAATTGGTGAGCTAAAAGAGGTTCCATCTGCAATTCCTATAACATCATTTTCAGTAATTACAGAACTATCGTCGCCTTGAGCCACAACATCTGGTTTTTGAGTAGGTTGAATTGCACTACCAACAGAGCTAAAAGAGGCATAGTTTCCTGAAGCATTTACCGCACCAATTGATAGAACATTAGGCGAATCTGCTGGAGCACCAACGCCATCATTTCCTGAATTGCCTGCAGAAGTGACTAGAAGTAGTCCCTTTTCAAAGGCAATATTAGCACCTCTAGTAATATATGTAGTATATCCATCAAGTTCTGAAGAAGCATAACTATAATTTGAATTATCATATGCTTTATACCCCAAAGATGTATTAATCACATCAACACCCAAACTATCTGCACGTTCAGCCGCTTCAACCCAGTAACTTTCCTCTACTGGGTTTTCATTTGGCGCATCCTCAGTAATAAACAAATAATAGGAAGCATCCGGTGCTGTGCCTACAAACTGATTTTCAACATAGCCAGCCATATCACTTAAAACCAAAGTTCCATGATTACTAGTTGTTCCTGTATAAACATTAACATCTCTATTAACAAAATCATAGCTTCCTAATACATTACCTGCATTATGTAATCTTTGAAATGCTGCCATGGTATTTACATTAGGAAAACCTGCGTCTAAAACTGCAACTGTCATTCCTGTTCCTGTATAATCAGCAAGATGTAATTTATCGCCTTTAATCATCTCTATTTGCGGAGATGCATCACCATAATTAAAGGTTGTTAAAACACTTTCCAATTTAGATTCCTTAAAAAGCCTGGATTGCTTAGGTTTTGTAATGGCACTTTTTGAATTTAAACTTTTATCGGCAAAATCAATTTCAGTAACAAAACTAAAGGCGGTTAATGATATAATATTAAATTGTGTTCCCCTAACATGTAAAGCATTAAACCATTTAGATTTTGCTAAAACGGTAATCCCAGAAGTGTTATTAATTTGTGTTATATAGGACTCATTAACCGGAACATCTCTTTCATCAATAGCAACACCATGAGCATTTTTTCTATCAATAGCCTTTTGTGTTAGGATGCTTAAAGGGTTAGCAATTGAAGTGGTTACATTTTCTTTATCGGCTAAATAGACCCAAGCATCTTCTAATTGGGCATATAAATTAAAATTTAAACAACTGGAAACAAAAAATAATAGTAATACTTTTTTCATAATATAACAATTTGGTAATGCTAAGTTATGAAATTACTCCCGAACCTATAAGCTCATCTTTAATATACCAAGCAACAAACTGGCCTTCAGTTATAGCAGACTGAAAATTTTCGAATTCAACATATAATCCACCATCCACTTTATGTAACGTGGCATTTTCTAATGTTTGTCTGTAACGAATTCTGGCTTTTACTTGCATTGTTTCGTCAACTTGCATTGCTAAATCTTCACGAATCCAATGCAATTCTTCATTACTAACAAATAATGCTTTTTTATAAAGGCCTGGATGTTCTTTTCCTTGACCTGTATAGATTACATTTTCTTCCACATCGGTATCTATTACAAATAAAGGTTCAATAGTTCCACCAACTGCAAGTCCTTTTCTTTGGCCTTTAGTAAAATAATGAGCACCTTGATGTTTACCTACTATTTTACCTAAATCAATATTATAATCAATTTTTCGAGAAAGGTATTCTAGCTTTTCTTCAGTTGAATTAAATTCAGTTTCAATCTGATTATAAAAAGCTTGTTCTTTTGGAATTTCAACAATTACGCCCTCTTTAGGCTTTAACTGTTGTTGCAAAAAATCTGGCAACTTCACTTTACCTATAAAACAAAGGCCTTGTGAATCTTTCTTTTCTGCAGTTACTAAATCAAGTTCCAAAGCAATTTTTCTAACCTCTGGTTTCGTTAATTCACCAATTGGAAATAATGCTTTTGAAAGTTGCTCTTGGGATAATTGGCATAAAAAATAAGATTGATCTTTATTACCATCAACACCAGCAAGAAGTTGATAAATATCCTTTCCTTCTTTTTGAATTGTGCCTTTTCTGCAATAATGACCTGTTGCAACATAATCTGCACCAAGATCTAAAGCTATTTTCATAAACACATCAAACTTAATCTCTCTATTACAAAGCACATCTGGGTTTGGTGTTCTTCCTTTTTCATATTCATGAAACATGTAATCCACAATACGCTCTTTATATTGCTCACTTAAATCGACTGTTTGAAAAGGAATTCCTAATTTCTCGGCAACTAACATCGCGTCATTGCTATCATCAAGCCATGGACATTCATTCGAAATTGTCACAGAATCATCATGCCAGTTTTTCATAAACAAACCAATAACCTCGTAGCCTTGCTGTTGCAACAAATGCGCTGCAACACTAGAATCTACTCCACCTGAAAGTCCTATAATAACCCGTTTCATTGTTAAAAAATTAGTTTACAAAGATACATATTATTGTAAGATACTAAAGTTAATTACCCACATGAAAAAAAACTCAAAAATTAGTTTTGTTTAATTTTAACATAATTTTATTAAACAAATTATTGTTTATTGTTTAATCTTTTTATATTTTTGTTAAACAAATAAAAAACTATAAGAAAATGAAAACCTTTAAAACATTATCCAAACTAGCTGCAATATTATTTGTAGCCATTACTTTTTCATCATGTAGTAATGATGATGATGACGATCCAATTGAATTCGTTCCTTCCAACAGTATTGTAGAACTAGCGCAAGCTACACCAGAACTTTCGAGCTTAGTTACAGCTTTAGTGAAGTATCCGGACTTAGTAAGTTTACTTAGTAATGATGGAACTTTTACTGTATTTGCACCTAACAATGATGCATTTGCAGCCTTATTAACAGCCATAGGTCAAACATCTATTGATGATATCCCAGAAGATGTCTTAAAAAGTGTCTTACAGCATCATGTTTTTGCCTCTGCCGCTTTACAAGCTAGTGCAGTAACATCTGGAACCATAACCATGGCCGGTGGCGAAACTGTTAATGTAGTTGCTGACTCAAATGGCGTGTTTTTAGACAATGCTCAAGTAATTGCGGCTGATGTTTTAGGAACCAACGGTGTTGTACATATAATTAATAGCGTACTTGTTCCACCATCAATGCTTCCAATTGTAGGAACTATTGTAGCGCCAGCGTATTTTAATAAAAACTTTACGACACTTATTGCAGCAGTACTAGCTGCCGATCCAAGTATTTTAGAACTTCTTTTAAGTAATGGTCCGAGTAATGGTGGTTTAACATTATTTGCTCCTACTAATGATGCTTTTGCTGCGGCAGGCATTACAGATGTAAATGGTGCAGACGCCATTTTAGCATACCATGTTATTGATGGCACCGTTATGGCATCCATGTTACCAGCTTCAGGTATTGCAGCTGCGGAAGTTGCTACTTTAGGAGGAAACATTTATATTACAAATGCAGGTGGAGCAGTTTCAATAAATGGAACAACCATGGTTACTGCAACCGATATTGCAGGTTCTAATGGTGTGGTTCATGTTATTGATAAAACTTTAATGCCACCTACAAATACTATTAATGAAATAGTTGCAACGCTTTCTGGAGGAAGTCCTGCAGAATTTACACTATTAGCAGCCGCTCTATCAAGAGCTAATTTAGCTGACTTCTTTTCTGGTGATGGTCCATACACCGTATTTGCACCAACAGATGCCGCTTTTTTAGCTGCTGGTTTAGATGAAGCAACTATCAATGCAACAGATCCAATGGCCGTAGCAGGTATTTTAACACACCATGTTGTACAGCCAAATGTCTATATATTTTCAACAGATTTAACTGACGGATTACAAGCTCCCATGTTAAACGGACAAAGCGTAACAATAGATTTAGATACATTAACCATCCAAGATGCTGCAGGTTCAACTCCAGCTGCTGGTTTAGTTACATCGCTATTAAATGTTCATGCAACCAATGGTGTTGTTCATGTAATTGACAAAGTTTTACTTCCTTCTAGTTAGAAATTAGTTTGGTTTGTTGATTGTAGACAAACATTAGTAATTCCCGCTAAAAATTGTCTATGAAAAAGGGCGCCTTAAGAAATTAAGGCGTTTTTTTTATGAGTTTAGGGATATAGGTAAAGTCCTCTTCGTTTACAAGCTTGCCATTTTCAAAATACTTCCAAACGCCATCCTTTTTACCTCTATTATATTGACCTTCAGATAATAACTCACCTTTAGGATTATAGAATTTTGCCGCACCATGCAACTCGCCATTCTCATAAATATAAGTTTTAAGCACCACATTTTTTTCAGATAACCAAAACGATTCACCATATAGCTTTCCGTTACTATATTTTTTCTTTTCTGCTAGTTGCCCACTAGGGTAATACACCAAACGCTCTCCAATTAATTCGCCCTTATCATTATAATTTTCTAACGTCAAAAGTTGGTCTGAGTTTTTTTGATAATACTTCCATGTACCAATATAGGTTTTGCCATTCATTTTGCCTTTACTAATCACCTTTCCGTTGGATGCTAAAAACGTCACTTCTGCTATATCATTATTTTCATTAAACAATTTAGTAGCAGACAGAATCGCTTTCTTTTTATAATTTTTATAAAATTTAAATAACCCAATTTCTTTACCATGATCAAACTGGCCTTCGTATCGAATAATATTGGTGTCTTCAAAATTCTTTTTCCAAACACCATGACGCTTCCCTTCTGGATCAAACTGATTGATATTTTGGGCAAACATCAAACTACTTGCCATTAAAAAAAACATAAAACTATAACGCATCTTTATTTTATTTTTTTTGATTTTTTCGCTTTCGCGGAAATTGTATTTAGTTAACGATTATTTTCTATATTTCTTATAACAAAAAAGCTGCCAAAATGATTTTCTTGACAGCTTTTATATTTTAATAGATGCTGAATCAAGTTCAGCATGACAAAAAGTAAATTATTTACGTTTTTGTTGCGCTTGTTTTTGTTTTTCAGCTTGCTCCATCATATCAGCCATTTTTTTCTGAAAACGATTTTGTTTTTTAGGCTGTTTTTTCTTCTCTTGAATCTGAGCATGAATTTTATCTTCGTCAAGAATAAAGTTTTTAATCACCAAAATGATTCCGATACTAATAACGTTCGATATGAAGTAATACAAACTCAAACCTGATGCATAGTTATTAAAGAAAAACAACATCATTATTGGCGAGAAGTACATCATATACTTCATCATTTTAGCCATATCTGGCATCCCTTCTTGTTGAGGAGCCGATTGCATATTCTGTCCCGTAGTTAAACGCATGTAAAAGAAAATAGCAATAGACGCTAATATTGGAAATAAACTTACGTGGTTTCCATAAAAAGGAATATTGAATGGCAAGTTAGCAATCACATCATAAGACGATAAATCTTTTACCCAAAGGAAAGATTTTTGTCTTAAATCGAACGCCGAAGGGAAAAATTGGAACAAGGCATAAAACACAGGAAGCTGAATTAAAGCTGGTAAACATCCCGCCATTGGGCTTGCTCCTGCTTTGTTTTGCAACGCCATAGTTTCTTGTTGCGCTTTCATTTTATTATCCTTGTGCTTTTCGCGAATTTCATCTAGTTCTGGCTTTAAAATTTTCATTTTTGCCTGAGATAAAAACTGCTTGTATTGCACGAATGATAACAGGAATTTTACCAAAATAGTCATCACAACGATGGCAATTCCGTAAGACATATAACTACCTAGGAAACCAAATAATGGCATGAAAATGTAACGGTTTATCCAACCGAAAAGTCCCCAACCAAATGGCACTAGTTCATCTAAATTTCTGTCGTATTTATTAAGCACTTTAAAATCACTTGGCCCATAGTACCAATCCATAGACTGATTGATTTCACCACCTTGTAATTCTAAGGGAATTGTAGTTGCAAAACTTTTGGTAAATACGGTATCAATTTCTTCGTCTTTAACTAAATTTTCTACTTTAACCTTTACATTTTTAAATTTGTTGTCGGTTAATAATACCGAAGAAAAGAAATGTTGCTTATAGCCAATCCATGCAACATCTTCAATATCATCTTCACCATCTCTCGTGTAATCTGCTTTACCATCTTCATAATCATAATGTGTATCAGTATATCTATTTTCATAAGAAATACTTTTGGCATGACGGAAACCTTTCAATTTCCAATCTAAATTTATGGCTTGTGAGCTGTTTATGAT
>NZ_JBATHX010000333.1:0-2275 GCF_049667265.1 Algibacter sp.
GTAAAAACAAAACAACTCAAACCGTTGATTATTCAGAAGAAAACCTAGATGTAACAACAAGTATTTATCCAGAAAACATTACAAAAGTATTTGATGCACACGGTGGATTAGATAAATGGAATGCCATGAAATCGTTAGAGTTCACCATGCAAAAACCTGACGGCGATGAGGTTACTTTAACCGATTTGAAAAATAGAAAATCTATAATTGAAATGCCAAATCATACAATTGGGTTTGATGGTGAAAATGTTTGGCTAAAAAATAAAGGCACAGAAGCCTATACATTGTATGGTGGGAATCCAAGGTTTTACTACAACTTGATGTTTTATTTTTATGCCATGCCGTTTATTTTGGCCGATGATGGCATTATTTATGGCGAGGCTGAACCATTAGTATTTGAAGGCGTTACATATCCTGGAATAAATATTTCTTATGAAAGTGGCGTAGGAGAATCATCAGAAGATGAATACGTTTTATATTATCACCCAGAAACATATAAAATGGAATGGTTAGGCTACACGGTAACATTCTTCTCGAAAGAAAAAGGAAAAGAGCTTCATTTTAGACGTTATAACAATTGGCATGAAGTGAATGGTTTATTATTGCCAGAAACGATAGTGAGTTATAATTATGAAAACAATTTACCCACAACCGTAAAAGGCGAAACCCAATTCATCAATACGAAAGTTTCAAAGGAAAAACCAGAAGCAAATATTTTTGAAGCACCAGCAGGCGCGACTATTGTGGATTAATACCAATTGTTATTTATAGTGATAATTGGTCTAAGGCACCAATAAACCTTTTGCATCAATTACTAAGTTACTACCATCACCAGGGTATCTATGTGTAATTTTTAGCAATTCTTTGCTTAAATTTATTTGTCCTGATTGAGACCAAACAAAATGTCTGTTTGCACGGCGACTATTATTTATAAAAAAGTAAATGTTTTGAAAATCATTGGTTTCAAGCAACGAAAATGAGTCATTTTTTAAGTTGTTTGCTGAGGTAAGCGCATCTGTAATATTTGGGTATTTCAATAAAATTAATGATGGAAGTTTAGAATCATCTTTATTAGCAATTTGCTGAGCAAACAAATGCGAACAGAAAAAAAGTGCTAACACGATTAATACTTGCTTCAAAAGCTTAAAAAAATAATAATTACATCTAAAATACAAAAACTTCACCCAAAAACCTTTGCAAACACCCACTATAAATTTTCAAACTCAAAATAATTAACAATCAAAGCCACCACATAGTTGTAACTCTGCATGCCTTTACTTTGACTGTTAGCCTTTAAGAAATTACCATAAAATATTTTAAAAAAAGGTTCAACAGGATTTTCATGGGCTTCCCAAAAATCTCGAACTTCTTTATAATTTTTTAAAATACCCGGGTTTACAGACTCAATAATGCTTTCATAAAGAGCTTCATTACGCCTATAAATTTCATTCAAGCAAAAGCGCAAAGCAAAGGTGTAGCCTGCGTATTTAAAATAAATATTATCATTATTCGTAGTTGCTAGAAAACCAATAAAATTAGCTTCATTTTCAGCTGCATAACCTAACTGATGTGCAACTTCATGAGCCGAGGTGGTCGGGAATTTATAAACAGGAATTAACCCATCCACCTGTGCTTCATTTGTCAACGGATTCAAATACCCACTAAAACCCATATAGGTTAATGGGTAACTGTAAATTGATTTTTTTAAACTTCTCGGGTGGTATTCTAAATGCGGGAAACGGGCCGTTAAATTATCATATCCCGAAGGTGTCATTTTAAAAATTTCAGATTTAGTCAACGGAATATCAACTTTTATCGTGTCGTTTACAGAAAGTTCAGCATGCAAACTATTCGATTTTTCAATCAATGCTTTAGTTACCTGCACCAGCTGTTCCGTAGTATAATCATGTTCTAAATTCAAACTTTCATGCAATGGCAAACGGTAGTAATTCAAGCCCCAAAACAAATGAAACGCCCCAAAAATTATCGCAACAGCAGCAAAAACATCAACAAACCAATTTTTAGTATCCTTTCGTATCCGTTTTCTGTTTTTATAAAACCATCGTAGCGCATATAAACTCCCAAATGTATACACCAAATCGCCAAACGAAAACGGCAACCAACCCAATGTAAACCTAAACATTTTCGAAATTACGGGATACAAACCATTACTGTAATACTGCTCCACAAATTCAGGATTATTCGCAAGTAATTTCACAAGTAAAAATTGTGGAATTAGTGATAACGCAATAATCGTTTTATTCTTTTTCAGCAT
>NZ_JBATHX010000334.1:0-4083 GCF_049667265.1 Algibacter sp.
AAGCAAGAGTAAAAGCTGCACAAGTAGAACAAGCTAGAATAGCGGAAGTTGCGAGATTAAAAGCAGAGGAGCAAGCTCAGGCAAAATTAGCTGAGGAAGCAAGAGTAAAAGCTGCTCAAGAAGAACAATTAAGAATTGAAGTTGAAGCAAAAATTAAAGCCGAAGAAGCCGCTAAAGCGAAATTAGCCGAAGAAGTAAGAATCAAAGCTGAAAAAGAGGCTGAAATAGGTGAAATTGCACTTGATGAAGTCTTAATTAATTTTAAAAAATCGTCTCAAGAATCTAATAATGCGCAAGAAGAATTATTAAATAAATTGATAGAAAAAGTAGCTATTAAACAACAGGATTTAGATGCTTTAAAAGAAGAAAATGATTTAAGTGAAAAAGGAATTGTGAGTGCCCCAAAAGCATTCAAGAGTGTGTCTGATGAAAATGCCGAAATAGAAAGCCTAAAATTAGCGATTGATAATTCTATTTCGTTTGGGAATGCTAAAATTTTAGAAATTGAAAATCTTTATAAGGAAAGACTTAAAAAAGTAAAAGATAAAAATGACGCTGTTAACTTGGAATATGCTAAAACTATAGAAAAACTAAAATCAGATCAGTTGCAAGCAAAAAGTGTTAAACAGAATTTAATTTCCTCATTAGGTACTATTAAAGTAGCAACAGATTTTGAAAGAAATAGAAGAATTAAACGTGCTACTTATGATAATGATGATGCAAGGTATAACAAAGATAGAGCAGCTTTAGAGGGTATAAAGAAATTTACTGAACCTAGTACAGTACCATTAACAAAAGATGATTTTGATTTTGGAGAGGAACTTAGTAATATTCAAATTGTTAAGGATGTAAAAAATGCAGAAGCAGGCTATTATTTGGTTGTTGCTGTTCATAGCAATGTGCTAAAAAGAGATGCGTTTTTAAAGAAAGCTGTTGCTGCAGGAGAGCAAAACATCAATTTCTTTTTTGATGTAAATACGAGTAAATATTACATTTATTATGATAAGTTTGACAATATTAGTGAGGCCAAGAACTCATTAGATGCGAATAAAGGAAATAAGCCATACAACGGTAAAATGTCAATGGTTAAAATTATAAATTAATTTTTTTTCGGTTAATTTTTTATTTTCTTTTGAAAAAAAGCAAATAAAAAAATAACGATTGATTACTTCAATATAACATTTAACTGGATTAAGGTCGGTTATATCAAAGCTATTTGCTTTTTATGTGGAATTCTATATTCTTTAATACTTCATAAATTAACAGTAAAAATACTACAAAAAATATAATTTTCATCGATTAACGTATATTTAGTACGACAATCAGCATAAAATTATTCATAGTCGCACTTTTTTTAAAATTTATTCACGATATTTAGGCCGCTAATCAACACAAAATATAGATAAAAAGTTTCGTTTGTACGAAACAGTCTATTTTGAGCTGTATTAAAGTGAGTGATACTTCTTTTTAATTTGTCCCAATTATCAGGAAGTAATAAATATAATCAACCATGAATAAAACTACTTATGTAACTAAAGGAATTGTTTTGTTACTGATTTTTTTTAGCACGCAGTTGTTTGCGCAAAATTTAGTTCCTTTTTCACCAAGATACGATGAGGCCATTAAGGGCGACATGCTTCTTATTGGTAATAGCAATGTAGGGATTCATGTTTCAGATCCTTATAACGGAACCGATACTAATGATCATATTAATGCCGCTGTTCATGTTGATATAGATGGAGATGCAAGTACTTTCAATTCTAGTAGTGCAGACTTAGATATACCAAACGACGTTAGTTGTTATCAAATAGTTTATGCTGGGTTATATTGGAGTGCTGTGGTAAATGGGTCGGAACCCATTTCCGATGTAAAGTTTAAAGTTCCCGGAGGTCCTTATGTAGATATTACAGGCACCGAAATATATTATCAAAATGCAGCAAATAATACTAACTCAAATACGTATGCGTATTATCACGATGTTACAGATATGCTTACTGCTTTGGCTAACCCAGAAGGTACTTATGCCGTTGCAAATATTTCTTCGTTAGTAGGGGCAAAACCAAATAGTGAAGGTCTTTCTGCTGGTTGGTCGCTTTTTGTTATTTATGAAGATCCACTTTTACCAAGTAAATACATTACCTCATTTGATGGTTTTACCAAAATTACTAGTACTATAAACGAGACTTTTGATGTAACTGGATTTAAAACTATACCCGTAGGTCCAGTACGTGCTAAATATGCGTTCAATACCATAGAAGGAGATAGAAGATACACAGGCGATTATTTAGAATTAAATGGCACCAGAATTAGTGCAACAAACAATGCTGGCACAGTAATACGAGAAGCTAACAATTTTTTTAATAGTACTTCGTCTATTATTGATCCAGTTACTAATACGCCTGAACTATTTACTGCCAGAGACCCAAATGGTTCAAACACCTTAGGTTTTGATTCGGGAATTATCAATATTCCAAATGCTGGAAATACGTTAATAGCCAACGGAGCAACTACTGCTAATATTAGTTTGGGTAGTAATTTAGATATCTATTATTTTTATTTTAATGCTTTTGCCATTGAAATTATTGCACCCAATATTGTGCTTACAAAAATTGTTGAAGATGAATTTGGTAATGATATTGGTGGGCAATTAGTTGATTTAGGCGACCAATTATATTACACTATCGGTTTTCAAAACACAGGAAATGACGATGCAACAAATTTGACGATACGAGATATTCTTCCAATAAATATTGTATTTAATTACCCTGCGGATATTACTACTTTACCGCCTGGAGTTACCGTTCAAAGTTATGATCCAACTACGCGAGAAATAATTTTTAGTGTGGATCCGTCGGTAGTTGAAGAAAATGATCCGGTTTCAGAAATTCGTTTTATGGTTACCGTTGTTTCAACTTGTAGTTTGTTAACGGATGCTTGTTCAAATATTATTGACAATCAGGCGTATGCAACTTATCAAGGAACTATTAATCCGGGTTTCACCATTTCTGATGACCCAAGTTTTAATACCAACACAGGATGTTTATTAACACCTAGAGCTACTAACTTTCTAGCAGATTTAGATTGTACTTTTGAAGAAGAAGTCATTCTTTGTGGTGCAAGTACGGTATTAACATCTGGTAACGGCTATGATGCTTATTCATGGTCTACAAGTCCTACCGGAACACCAGTTATTGGAACAACTCAATCTATAACAGTTACAGAAACGGGTACTTATTATGTGAATAATACCGCTATTGCTCCATGTCAATCTACTAGTCAAGTTTTTGAAGTGGTTACTTTCGGCGCTGGTGTTACTAATCCTGTTATTCCTTTTGCAGATGAAGTTGTTATTTGTCCGAATGATGGAAAAGAATTGCCAAATATATTCTTATGTGGTGGAAATGGTCCAAGACTTATTGAAACAAATATTACAGATACCACTTCAATTATTTGGGAACAATTAGATGAGAGTAGTTGTACGGCTGCTGTAAATCCTGATTGTGCGAATGAAGATGCTGCTTGTACTTGGAACCAAGTTGAAACAGGACCAAATTTTTTAGCTGATTCAGCTGGACAATTTAGATTAACCTTAAACTATGATGGTGGATGTTTTAACCAGTTTTATTTTAATGTTTATACAAACTTATTAGTACCAACGGTATCATCAAGAGATATTTACTGTACAACGCCAGGAGAAATTGTTGTTGGTGGGGTTCCTAGTGGTTATGAGTTTAGTATTGACGGTGTTAACTACCAAAATAGTAATACATTTTCAGTAAATACAGCAGGAATTTATACCGTTTATATCAAACAAATTGGAGTGGATCCAAACCCTTGTATTTTTTCAGTTCCAGATGTTCAAATAAGACAAACAGATTTTACGGTTTCAACTATAGTTACACAACCACTTTGTTATGGCGATTTAGGAAGTGTGGCAGTTGCAGCAAATGATGCACGTCCGCAATATTATTTTTCTATTTCAGAAGGCGGCACCTTAGTAAATAGTGTTGGTCCAATAGATCCAAATAATTATACATTTTCAAACTTAAACCCAGGAACTTATACCATTGATGTTTCAACTGA
>NZ_JBATHX010000335.1:0-2581 GCF_049667265.1 Algibacter sp.
AAATCTTGTAAGTACTTAATTCTGAAGAAGTTATAACTTCTGAGCTTTTTAAATTGCGCGATGACAAATATACGTTATTATTTGACCCACCCAACACAAAGAGTGTTTTTTTGTTTTCAAGATCTAATGCCTTTAAAACCGCTGTAAAATTCTTAGTTTTTACAGTATCAAAATTAAAGTCTTCTAAAACTGTAATTGACTTTTCTCCTGCTTTAATACTTAGGGCAGATTTACGCGCTAAACGCTTTAAGTTTTTATTAAGTTTGAAGCTGTAATTTCTAGGTCTTGGACCGAACATACGACCACCACCTTTAAATACACCTGACTTAATACTACCTGCTCTTGCTGTACCAGTTCCTTTTTGCTTTTTAATCTTACGTGTCGATCCAGAAATCTCAGCTCTTTCTTTAGCTTTGTGAGTTCCTTGACGTTGGTTTGCTAAATATTGTTTAACATCCAAATATACTGCATGATTATTAGGCTCAATAGCAAACACATCGCTAGAAAGGTCTGCCTTTCTACCTGTGTCTTTTCCGTTTATATCTAAAACTGCTACTTTCATTATTTTCTAATAATTACATAAGCGTTTTTATGACCAGGAACACATCCTTTAATCACAAGTAGATTCTTTTCAGCAACTACTTTTAAAACTCTTAAATTTTGAACTTTGACTGTTTCTCCACCCATTCTTCCTGCCATTTTCATTCCTTTGAAAACTCTTGCAGGGTAAGACGCAGCTCCAATTGATCCTGGCGCTCTTAAACGGTTATGTTGACCGTGAGTAGCTTGACCTACACCACCGAAACCATGACGTTTTACAACACCTTGAAATCCTTTACCTTTCGATGTACCTGCTACATCAACAAACTCACCTTCGGTGAAATGTTCAACAGTGATTGCATCTCCTAATTTGTACTCCGCATCAAAACCTTGAAATTCAACGATTTTTCGCTTAACAGAAGTACCCGCTTTTTTAGCATGACCTAAGTCAGCTTTAGTAGCGCTTTTTTCTGTCGCGTCATCGAAACCTAATTGAACAGCTTTATAGCCGTCAACCTCTTCAGTTCTGACTTGGGTAACGATACATGGTCCAGCTTCGATTACTGTACAAGGAATATTTTTCCCGTTTTCATCAAAGATGCTGGTCATACCGATTTTTTTTCCAATTAACCCAGACATAATTATTTATTTAATTTATTACTATTTGTTATTAATATTCAAGGCCGAAAATACGTTTCAGCCTTGAATTGTATTTTTACCGTTTTTCCTTTGCTCGCAGCTCAGGACATGTAAGTTTATAACTAAACTTTTATCTCTACTTCAACACCACTTGGCAATTCAAGTTTCATTAACGCATCAATTGTTTTTGATGACGAAGAGTAGATATCCAATAATCTCTTATAAGAAGATAATTGAAATTGTTCTCTTGATTTCTTGTTTACGTGTGGAGAACGTAAAACCGTAAATATTTTCTTGTGAGTTGGCAATGGAATTGGTCCAGTTACTACAGCTCCAGTACTTTTTACTGTTTTTACAATCTTATCAGCAGACTTATCTACTAAGTTATGATCGTAAGATTTTAATTTTATTCTGATTTTTTGACTCATTTTCTTAAGATTTACGATTCAATTCCTTTAGCTGCTTTTATTACTTCTTCAGATATATTTGAAGGCGTTTCAGCATAATGTGAAAATTCCATTGTTGACGTTGCACGACCAGAAGATAATGTTCTTAATGTTGTTACATATCCAAACATTTCTGATAATGGCACAGTAGCTTTTACAGTTTTTGCACCAGCTCTATCACCCATACTAGTCATTTGACCTCTTCTTCTATTTAAATCACCTACAATATCACCCATGTTTTCTTCTGGAGTAATAACTTCCAGCTTCATAATAGGCTCCATGATTACCGCTTTTGCTGCTTTAGCACAAGCTTTAAATCCTAGTTTAGCAGCTAATTCGAAAGATAATTGATCCGAATCCACATCGTGGTAAGACCCATCTCTTAATGTCACCTTCATGGCATCAATTTCGTAACCCGCTAAAGGCCCATTAATCATAGCTTGTTTAAATCCTTTTTCAATTGAAGGGATAAATTCTTTAGGAACGTTACCACCTTTAATTACAGATTCAAACTGAAGTCCTACAACACCTTCATCAGCTGGTTCAACCGTAAATACAATATCAGCAAACTTACCACGACCACCAGATTGTTTCTTATAAACTTCTCTATGATCAGCAGCTTTTGTAATAGCTTCTTTATATTCAACTTGAGGTTGACCTTGATTTACTTCAACTTTGAATTCACGACGTAAACGATCAACAATTACATCTAAGTGAAGTTCACCCATTCCAGAAATAATAGTCTGTCCTGAAGCTTCATCTGAACGTACTGTAAACGTAGGATCTTCCTCAGCCAATTTAGCTAAGCCCATACCTAATTTATCAACGTCTGCTTTAGTTTTAGGCTCCACCGCAATACCAATTACTGGATCAGGAAAATCCATAGATTCTAAAATTATTGGGTGCTTTTCATCTGAAAGCGTATCTCCTGTTTTGATAGATTTAAATCCAACAGC
>NZ_JBATHX010000336.1:0-7446 GCF_049667265.1 Algibacter sp.
AAGCAACTCGAGATGCAGATGTTTTTGGAAACAGAATTAGAAAAGCCGATAAATTGGCTCGTAAATACTTAAGTAGCGCAAAAAAATCGTTAGGTAAAAAAGAAGCTTTTTATGTAGCTTTAGAAAAAGCATTACACAACTATTTAAAAGCAAAACTACATATAGAAACTGGCGATTTAAGTAAAGATAAGATCAATAATTTACTAAATGAAAAAGGTGTTGATGATGCCGTTATAAAAGAATTTGGAAGTATTTTAAAAAGATGTGAATTGGCTCGATATACTCAAATTGATATTGTAACCATGCAAGAAGATTACGAAAAGGCAGCAAAAACAATTTCTTTAATTGATAAACAAGCGCGTTAATATGAAAAAGTTATTATACATACTATCGTTTTTGTTCAGTTTTGGCATTTTGGCTCAAAACCAAACCTTGTTTGAAAAAGCAAATGCCTTGTATAACGAAGGTAAATATGCTGAGGCCATTGATGATTATAGGTCGATTTTAGAAACGGGAAAACATTCGGCCGATTTATATTACAACCTTGCAAATGCACATTATAAGCTTAATAATATTGCACCAAGCATTTATTATTATGAGAAAGCGTTGCTATTAAAGCCTAATGATACTGATATAAAAAATAATATAGCTTTTGCTAAAAATATGACCATTGATGCTATTGATGTCATTCCTGATGCTGGGATTTCAAAATTGCTAAATTCCACAACTAATAAAATGTCGTTTGATGGATGGGCAAAAACAGCGGTCGTTTTAGTTTTTTGCTTTGTTATTCTTTTCTTGGGCTATTATTTTGCTTATTCAACTTTAAACAAACGCTTAGCTTTTATTGGAAGCATCGTGTCGTTAATTTTAGTTTGTTTAACCGTTGCATTTGCTTTTCATAAGTATAATCTAGATAAAAGAGATAATCCTGCCATTGTTTTTGCTCAAGAAAGTAAAGTAAAAAGCAATCCAAATGCCAGAAGTGAAGAATCATTTAGGTTGCACGAAGGCACCAAAGTTCAAGTTGTTGAAACTTATAATGATTGGAAAAAAATCGAGCTTTCAGACGGAAAGGTTGGTTGGGTGGTTTCAAATGATATTAAGTTGTTGAAGAATTTTTGATTATTCTTCAACAAAGTATTATATTTGCTTTTTTAAATTTAAATAAATGTCAAGAACTTTCGTTTCTATATTATTATCTTCCTTGTTTTTGTTGTTTTTAACAGCACCGACAATTATTTTGATGATTGACGATTCAGCGGATGTTTCTTTTTTTTATGCATCTTCTGAAGAAGAAGAAAAAGGGAGTGAGAAAAACAAAGAAAAAGAACTATTGTTTTTTGACTTAGATAATACAGATTTAGACTTTTCCACTACTGATGTTGAAAATAATTTAGAATATTTTTATAAAAATTACCCCAAACCACATTTAAACCTAATATCCCCTCCTCCAGATTCTTACATATTATAATTTTTGAATTATAGACTTTAAAAAAGGTCTAAATTAAATTTTAACAACTTTTGGTGTGTAATATATCAGAAGAAAAAATCATTATAATATGTTTAAAACTATTAAAAATGACTTACCAGCGAGTATAGTCGTATTTTTTGTTGCTTTACCATTATGCCTTGGTATTGCATTAGCTAGTGGAGCTCCACTTTTTTCAGGATTAATTGCAGGTATAATTGGAGGAATTGTTGTTGGAAGCCTTAGTGGTTCCAAAATTGGAGTTAGTGGTCCGGCAGCTGGTTTAGCAGCTATTGTGCTTACTGCAATTGGCACTTTGGGAGGGTATCAAAACTTCTTAGTTGCTGTTGTTCTTGGAGGCGTGATTCAAATTATCTTCGGGTTTCTAAAAGCAGGAATTATTGGCTATTATTTCCCTTCTTCAGTAATTAAAGGGATGCTTACAGGTATTGGAATTATCATTATTTTAAAACAAATACCACATTTTTTCGGTTACGATGCCGATCCAGAAGGTGATTTTGCATTTTTTCAAGTTGATGGCGAAATCACGTTTTCAGATATTTTCAAGGCCTTTAAATTCATTACACCAGGTTCAGCATTAATAGGGATTATAGGCTTAAGTATTTTAATTCTTTGGGAAAAAGTATTATCTAAAAAAGGTAAAATATTCAAATTAATACAAGGCCCTTTGGTAGCTGTAGTTGTAGGGATTTTATTTTATGTTTTGACACTATCAAATGATTTTTTGACTATATCACCATCACACCTGGTGAGTGTTCCAGTACCTGGAGATACGGCATCGTTTTTAAATCAATTTAGTTTTCCTAATTTTAGCGTAATTACAAATTCAGAAGTTTGGATTGTTGCCTTTACTATAGCGTTAGTTGCAAGTTTAGAAACTTTATTATGTGTTGAGGCTACCGACAGGCTAGATCCACATAAAAATGTAACACCAACCAACAGAGAGTTACTTGCTCAAGGCACAGGGAATATTCTTTCAGGTTTAATAGGGGGTTTACCAATAACACAAGTAATTGTGCGTAGTTCGGCTAACATTCAATCTGGAGGCGTTTCAAAAATGTCAGCTATAATTCATGGTTTTTTCTTATTGATATCTGTCATATTAATTCCAAGATTGTTAAACATGATTCCTCTTTCGGTTTTAGCAGCTATTTTATTAGTAGTGGGTTATAAGTTAGCCAAACCTAAGCTTTTCAAAAAAATGTACGATTTAGGATGGAAACAATCTATTCCCTTCTATGTAACAGTATTAGGTATTGTATTTATCGATTTGCTTTGGGGTATTGGTTTAGGTCTTGCTGTAGGTATTGTGGTTATTCTAATGAAAAGTTACCAAAACTCTCACTTCTTACATATTGAAGATAAAAGTAATGGAAAGCATAGAATAAAAATGACGCTCGCTGAAGAAGTAACTTTTTTTAATAAAGGTGCCATTTTAAAAGAGTTAGACAGTTTACCAATAGATACTTATTTGGAAATTGATTTACTTAAAACAAGATATCTGGATAATGATATTATTGAAATTTTAGAAGATTTTCTATTCAAGGCAACAGAACGAAATATTGATATTAAGTTGATATCGAAACGAGGTGTTGTAGAGAACCCTTCGAGTTTTGTTGAATTCTTTCAATCAAGACCTAAATCAAATTTAAGTTTAAGTTAAAAAAAACGTCATGAAAAAAAGTAAATATAAAATTGTCGTGTTATCAGACTTAAAAAATTCATCTGATATGGCACTTAAAAGTACTATAAGTTTAGTGAAAACCATTGGCGCAGACATAAAGTTTTTTCACGTAAAAAAACCTATTGATGTGGTAAACAGGGATAGTCAGTTATCAACTTTTAGAACTATTAATGAACAGCATAATTTAACCAAAAAGTGTATTGAAAATTTGATACATCCTGTTTCTAAGGCTTATGGTGTTACTGTAGATTACAGTTATGCGTTTGGAAATGTAAAAAACGAAATTCAAGATTATTTAGAAGAACATCAACCAGATATTGTTGTTTTAGGAAAAAGAAAAAAGGGTTTACTTGGGGATAATATTACAAAATTTGTTTTAAAAGCACATAAAGGTCCTATATTGGTTGTTGGTAAACAAAACAATATTGATTCTGATAAGGATTTATCTATTGGGGTTTTAAATAGTGAAGGAATTAATTCTAACGAATTGTTAGTTAGTGACTTACTGTCGAATTCCCAAAAGCCATTAAAAGCATTCAAAGTAATAAATCAAGGTCAAGCACAGGGAAAAACTGAAACTATTACTAATAATATGGTTGAGTATGTTTTTGAGCGTAATGATAATACTGTAAGTAATTTATCCAAATACTTATTGAAGAGTAACGTTAACCTGCTGTATTTAAGCAGGGAAAGTAGAGGTAAGGACGGTTTAAAGAAGTCTGATATAAAAGATGTTATTAACAAACTAGATGTTTCAATTTTATTATCTGGGGAATCGAATGGCATAAACAATTCAATTTAAATTTAAAAGTATAAAAATTATGAAAGCACACACCAGAGAAACACAATCAACAATGACTCCGCAAAAGTCAATTCAATTTTTAAAAGAAGGAAATCAAAGATTTCAAAATAATTTAAAAGCAAATAGAAACCTTTTGGAACAAGTTAATGATACCAGCGATGGTCAATTTCCGTTTGCTACCATATTAAGTTGTATTGATTCCAGAGTTTCAGCAGAATTGGTTTTCGACCAAGGTTTAGGCGATATTTTTAGTGTTCGTATTGCAGGAAATTTTGTAAACGAAGATATTTTAGGAAGTATGGAATTCGCATGTAAATTAGCTGGTACTAAAGTCATAGTGGTTTTAGGTCACACCAGTTGTGGTGCAGTAAAAGGAGCTTGCGATGATGCTAAATTAGGAAACTTAACAGCTATGCTTGGTAAAATTAAGCCAGCTGTAAGTGCAGTAACAACTCCAACTGATGCAAGCTTAAGAAATTCATCCAATTTAGATTTTGTTGATAATGTTTCCAAAAAGAATGTTGAGTTATCTATTGAAAGAATTCGTAAAGAAAGTCCAGTTCTAGCAGAAATGGAAAAAAAGGGCGAAATTAAAATTGTGGGCGCTATGTATGATATCAATACAGGTGCTGTCGATTTTTTCGATTAACACTTAAGATAATATATTTAGAAAAAATCAATACTTTTAGTATTGATTTTTTTTTTGACACTATTAAGGTTAACTTGGAACTTATAAATAATTTTTAAATATGAAAAATCTTTTCTCAAACATAAAAGGTGATGCCTTTGGAGGAATTACTGCGGGTATTGTTGCATTGCCACTAGCACTTGCCTTTGGGGTATCTTCTGGACTAGGCCCAACAGCAGGACTTTATGGCGCTATTTTTATAAGTTTCTTTGCGGCTCTTTTTGGCGGTACAAGCACACAAATTTCAGGACCAACGGCTCCAATGACTGCGGTAAGTATGGTTGTTATAGCAGGCATTATTGCTACAAATGATGGCGATGTTAACAAAGCACTCCCAGTTATTCTTACCGTATTTTTATTAGCAGGATTAATGCAAGTTGGTTTGGGAATTTTAGGCTTAGGGAAATATATTAGATACATACCTTATCCTGTAGTATCTGGTTTTATGACTGCCATAGGAGTCATTATTTTATTAACTCAAATTTTACCTGCTCTTGGGTATTATCCAAAAGAAGATACAGCGTTTGTTGAAACCTTTAAACCGCAAGCAGAAGAAGTTATTCTTGAGAATATTTTAAAAGAAGAAGCAGGTGAAGGTATTTTGGTACTTGAAAACTTTAAAGAAACCATTGATCGAGCTCAAGAAATTTCTCAGGAAGCTATTTTGAAGGAGTCTCAAACTTTAGCAGCAAAGGAAGCTTCTGGGGCAATGGGAGCTATAAAAGCTTTTCCTAAAGCATTACAAAACATAAATTGGTTAGAGCTAATTTTGGCGTTGGGAACCATATTTATTATTTATGGTTTTAAACGAATTACTAAAGCCGTACCAAGTACTTTGGTCGCATTGATTGTTATGTCAGGTATTGCCGTTGGTTTCAAATTAAATTACAGACCCATTGAAGAAATTCCAAGCGGATTGCCTGTTCCTAATTTAGAAATTTTCACAAGTTTCAATTTAGCTAGCATAACACCGTATATTTTTACAGCACTTACATTGGCACTTTTAGGCGCCATAGATTCTTTACTTACTAGTGTAGTGGCAGATAACATGACTAAAACAAAGCACAAGCCAAATAAAGAATTGGTCGGTCAAGGTATTGGTAATAGTATCGCGGCTATTTTTGGTGGAATTCCTGGTGCAGGAGCAACCATAAGAACCGTTGTGAATATTACATCTGGTGGAAAAACGAAACTATCTGGTATGATTGCTGGTATCATGTTACTAATTATTTTGTTAGGTTTAGGGCCCATTGCATCTCAAATCCCTGCGGCTGTTTTAGCAGGAATATTAATAACCGTTGGTATAGGCGTAATGGATTATAAGGGATTAAAAGCTATTCCGGCGCTTCCAAAAGACATTAAAATTGGGCCATTTAAAATGAGTTCAGAAGTTTTAATTATGTTAATCGTATTATTACTTTCTACATTTTGGAACTTAGTTTACGCCGTAGGTATTGGTTTAGTTATAGCCTCGTTAATGTTTATGAAAAAAATTGGTGATTTAACGGCAGAACGATCGGATGTAAAATCATTAAAAGAAGAAGCCTGGGCAGATGAAGGAGATTTTCCTGCCAACTTAAAAGAAGAAGTGTTTATAAAACACCTAAAAGGGCCATTGTTTTTTGGTTCAACTAGCGACTTTCAGGCGTTAACGCAGCAAATTCCGAGTACGGCAAAAACGGTCATTTTAAGATTAGGACGCATGCAATATATGGATCAATCTGGTTTATATGCTATGGAGGATATGCTTCAAGATTTAAAAAAGAACGACGTTGAAGTCTTATTTGTTGGCTTATTAAAACAGCCTAGATATATGATGGAACGAATTGATATTATTCCAGATTTTATTCCAAACGAACATATATTTAAAGATTTTAAAACATGTTTAAATTGGGTTAAAGATAATGTAGAAGATAAATATTAATTACCTTGTCCTTTAAGACGAAATAATATTATGAAATTAGATAAAGTATTTAAAAATAACGAAGCTTGGATTAAAGATAAACTAGCAGTTGATAGTAATTATTTTGAAAATTTAGGCAAAGGTCAAAATCCAGAGTTATTATATATTGGTTGTAGTGATAGCCGTGTAACAGCTGAAGAGCTTATGGGTGCAAAACCAGGAGAAGTTTTTGTGCATCGTAACATAGCTAACATGGTTATTAGTATCGATTTAAATGTTATGTCGGTTGTAAATTATGCAGTAGACCATTTGAGGGTTAATCACGTTATAGTTTGTGGTCATTATGCATGTGGAGGCGTAAAAGCAGCCATGCAATCAGCAGATTTAGGAATTCTAAATCCATGGTTACGTAATATTCGGGACGTTTATAGAATTCATAAACTAGAATTAAATAGTATTGAAGATGAAGAAAAAAAGTATGACCGTTTGGTAGAACTCAATGTAAAAGAACAATGTGTAAACCTTATAAAAACCGCTGCTGTTCAAAAGGCTTACAGAGATAGAGGCTTACAAGTCCACGGTTGGGTTTTTGACGTGCATACAGGAAAACTAATCGATTTAGAGATAAATTTTGAAAAGTATCTAAAAGATATCATGGAAATTTATCACTTAGATTAAAAACTAATTTTCAGTTAATAAAAAAAAGCCACTTTTAAGTGGCTTTTTTTTATGCTTCAGTTTCTAATTCTACCTTCGTTTTTGGTTCTAAAATATTCGGAAAAATGGTTGGGATTAAAGATTTTACAGGTTTGTAAAGTACCGTATCATCTATATTTTCATCGTCAATAAAAGTTATTGTACTATTCATTTTATCAAA
>NZ_JBATHX010000337.1:0-3486 GCF_049667265.1 Algibacter sp.
AGATTCATTACGTTCGGAAACGTTTATTGCGATTAATAACGAAATTAAAGATCCGTCGTTTGTTGCCAAAACATTAGTAAATAATATTGCTGCCGATGAGTATACAGAAATCCATCGCGTTGAACATTTAACGGAAATTTTTCAGCTTTTTAAGGATGAAAAAATCACATCGGTATTAGTTCAAAATGCGATAACGTCTTATTTAAAAGATAGAGACTTCAACTATAACAAGTATTTTGAAGATAACACCATTTCACAGTCTCAAATTAAAGCTGCTATTGTTAAAGTGATTGCAGAAAATGAAGCCATCGCTATCGATATTCAATCTGGAAACCAAGGTAAAGCTGGTATTCTAGTTGGAAAAGTCATTGCCATTATTGGAAAAGGCGCTTCAGGAAAAGTAATCAGAGAAGGGATTCTTGATGCACTTTCTGGGAAAATTGACGGAGGACAAAAGACCGAAGACGGAAAACCAACGGCTAAGAGCCAACAGCCAATAGCTAATAAAGTTAAAGAGGAGGAAGTCCTTCCGGAAATCCCAATCATCATAAAGGACACCTACAGAACCCACGTCATTTCAGATATTTCAGATGACAGCATCAACGAAATCGTCACGTTTTCAGGATGGGTGTCTAGTGTGCGCGATCATGGCGAATTAATTTTTATCGATTTACGCGATTCTAGTACACAAGTATTCCAAGTGCGACTAAGTAGAGAATCGTTTGCTAATTTAGATGAGTTAGTAAAACTGAAACCAGAATCGGTAATTACGGTTTCTGGAACGATTATGCAACGTAAAGAAGATGATTATAACGCCGCTTTAAGAACCGGTAAAATCGAATTAGAAGCCAAAGATTTAGAAATCCTAAACCTGTCTAAAACCTTACCTTTTGAAATAAAACGAGCGACAAAAACCAATGAAAATGTTCGTTTCCAATACAAATATTTAGACCACAGAAATGATGATGTGCGTCGTGTGATTGTAAATCGCCACAAAGTCATCAAAATGATGCGTGATATTTTAGACGAGCAAGAATTCCTTGAAATTGAAACCCCAATTTTAAGTGCAGGAACCGATGAAGGCGCTCGCGAATTTATCGTACCCACACGTAAGCAAGCCGGTTTGTTCTATACCTTACCACAAGCACCTCAGCAATTCAAGCAAATGTTGATGGTTTCTGGTTATGAAAAGTATTTCCAAATAGCACGTTGTTTTAGAGATGAAGATTCTCGTGGCGATCGTCAACCAGAATTTACGCAATTGGATCTTGAAATGGCCTATGCAAGCATGCAACAAATTATCGATTTGAACACAAAAATGTTCAATGGTATTGTTGAAAAAATATATGGCAAAAAATGGATTTTATGTCCGTTTGAAGTCATTACTTATAAAGAAGCGATGGACAGTTATGGTTGTGATAGACCAGATTTACGATTTGGCTTAAAACTACAAGATATTACGGACATTGTAAAGGATACTACTTTCCAAGTTTTCAGCAAACCTATTGAAGAAGGCGGTATTGTAAAATGTATTAAAGTATCAGCCGAAGAGCAAGGTAACAAACGAATCTCTAAGGGACAGATTGAAAAACTAACCGCCATAGCACAACAACATGGTTTAGGTGGTTTAGCCTATATTATTGTAAATGAAAATGATTTACAATCGCCAATTATTAAGTTTTTAGGTGAAGATATTGCTGCAGGAATCATCAAAACAACCAATGCGCAAGTTGGCGATATTGTATTCTTTTCGGCAGCAGATTATGCGACTGCTAATAAAGCTTTAGATGCTGTTCGTCAAGAATTAGGTAGTATGTTACGCTTAATAAACCCGAAGGAATTAAGACCTGCATGGGTTATTGATTTCCCTATGTTTGAAAAAACCGAGGAAGGTCGTTGGACGTTTACACATAACCCATTCTCTATGCCAGCTATTTATGACCTTGATAAGCACATGAATGGTAAAGAAGAAGAGATTGGAAGCATTATCGCGCAACAATACGATTTAATCTTGAATGGCTACGAAATTGGTGGTGGTTCCGTCCGTGCACATAAACCTGAAATTTTAGAAGCCACTTACAAAAACATGGGTTACAATAAAGAAGAAATGATGAAGAGCGTTGGCACCATGTATAAAGCGTTCCATTATGGCGCACCACCACACGGCGGTATTGCTTGGGGTGTAGATAGATTGATGATGATTTTAGAGAAAAAAGCCTCTATTAGAGAAGTGATGGCGTTCCCAAAAACAGGAACTAGTGAAGATTTACTGTTTGGCGCTCCTTCACTCCTATCTGATAAAAAGGTAGAAGAAATGAATGTGAGAATTTTAAGGAAATAATATTTATCTTGTCATTATGAAATCTATATATCTTTTTTTACTAGTAAGTTTTAGCACTTTTGCACAGACTTGGCAGGCTTCTCCTAACATTGTAACAAATACCGATGGAACGCGTTTTGACGATGTATTTTTTTTGAATGATAATTTAGGTTGGGCAGCAAACGGACAACATGGGGCTATTTTTAAAACCACCGATGGCGGTTTAAATTGGACAGAACAACTAAATCATTCTGAGTTACCAGGCAATAATTATTATTTTAGAAATGTTGAATTTCTGAATGAAAACATTGGCTTTGTAGGTACATTAAATGGTGCTTTTTATAAAACAACTGATGGTGGCGATAATTGGTCTGCCGTTTCAATTAGCCCAAACCCGAACGCGATTTGTGGCATAAATACCGTAGGAACTTCTACAGTTTATGGCTGTGGCGCTTATTTTCAACCTGCGCATATTATAAAATCAATTGATAGTGGTTTAACATGGACGCACACCGACATGTCAGCCTACGCTAATGCCTTAGTTGAAATAAAATTTTTAGATGAACTTAACGGGTTTGCAGCCGGCAGAAATAATACTGGTGCGGTTGTTTTAAAAACGACTGATGGGGGCGTAACATGGACAAATATTTACCAAGCGAATATTCCAGGAGAATATGTTTGGAAACTTCAAATACTTGATGGAAATCCAGATGCGATGTTTGGAGCGCTATATGCGTCTAACCCAAACCCTGGTAAATTAATAAAATCTTTAGATGGTGGCGATACTTGGACAAGCTATAACGCTCCTGAAAGTGGTGTTGAAGCCGTAGGTTTTGTTTCGGAAACAAAAGGCTGGATGGGTGGACACACCACAGGTTTTCATGAAACTAATGATGGCGGTGCTACTTGGACAAACCTTAGCATAGGTGGTAATTTAAATCGTATTTTTATTATAAACAACTCGCTTGCTTATGCAGCCGGAGCGACCGTTTATAAATACACAACCCAAACTTTAAACACCAGCAATTCTGAAATTTACAGGAAAGATTTGGATATTTCTTTCTCTAAAAATCCTGTTGAGAGCACTTTAGAATTTACTATAAACTATCATGTAACCGACAACATTTTAATTGAGCTATATAGTATTAATGGCGCATTTATTAAAC
>NZ_JBATHX010000338.1:0-2203 GCF_049667265.1 Algibacter sp.
GTTAAACAATCGCCATGTAAGTAACCATTATCTAATAAGTATTTCATAACTGCTGGTGTTCCACCAACGCCATGAACATCTTCCATTAAGTATTTTCCAGATGGTTTTAAATCTGCTATTAAAGGTGTTCTATCACTAACACGTTGAAAATCTTCTAAAGTAAATTCAATATCCGCAGCATGTGCAATCGCTAAAAAGTGTAATACTGCATTTGTAGAACCTCCTAAAGCATTTACCAATGCAATAGCATTTTCAATCGATTTTTTAGAAATAATATCTAATGGTTTTAAATCTAATTCTAAAAGGTTTTTAATAGCTCTCGCAGTTCTTTCACTTTCAGATAGTTTATTAGGATTTTCAGCAGGAATAGAAGAATTATATGGCAATGCAAACCCCATACATTCAATAGCCGAAGCCATGGTATTTGCGGTGTACATACCTCCACAAGCGCCTGCTCCTGGAATCGCACTTTTAATAATATCTCTATATTCTTCTTCTCCTATTTCACCAGCCATTTTTTGACCTAAAGCTTCAAAAGCTGAAACGATGTTTAATTTTCTTCCTTTATATTTTCCAGATGCAATGGTTCCACCATACATCATTATTGACGGACGGTTTAAACGCAACATAGCAATAACGGCTCCCGGCATATTTTTATCGCAACCAACTACAGAAATTAACGCATCATAACTCTGTGCATTCATGACCGTTTCAATAGAATCTGCAATAATATCACGAGATGCCAACGAGTAATTCATACCCGAAGTTCCCATAGAAATCCCATCACTAACACCAATTGTATTGAATCCTAAACCAACTAATCCAGCAATTTTAGTTTCAATTTTTACCTCAGCAGCCAAACCATTCAAATGCATGTTACATGGGTTTCCATCGTAACCCGTACTTGCAATACCAACTTGGGCTTTTTGCATGTCTTCATCAGTTAAACCAACGGCATATAACATGGCTTGTGATGCTGGTTGCGATTCGTCTTGAGTTAGTCTTTTACTATGTTTATTAAGTTCTTTCATATTTGTTGCAAACAATTTTACGTTTTGCCTTATTTCAATTTTGTATTCTTAGTAAATTAAGATTTATAATAAAAATTCATCAATTTATATGATACAAGATGTCGAAATTAATTTATTAGGTTTTTATATCATGTATCCATTGCAATTCTAGGTTAAATCCACGACTATAATAATTAACTTAACACGTTGTTTTTCAATGTTTTAAGTTGAAATTTTTATGATGTTCAAAATGAAAAAAAAGTTCGTAAAAAAACCCTCCGTTTTTAGGAAGGTTCTTAAAATCTATTTTAGTTTCAAAACACCCTTCCTTATCGTTGTGAAATAATTACAATGACATAAATAGAAATGATATTTAAAATTTATTTTTTCATCTTGATTGGTACAAATATTTACAATTAAAACTTAACAGCCAATTAATTATGGAAAAAAAGAAAAATCAAGGTACATATTCTTTTATTTTTTTACTTTTGCGCAAACAAATAATAGAGGAAAGATTTGACTGATTGCAACCTCTTTACATGAAACATTAGTTTGATGTAAGTAAAAATGCTAAAGGCAGTGTAAACTTCCTTCGACGTTCTCGTCAAATCTTACTGTAAAATAAAAAATATGGCTTATTTATTTACTTCGGAGAGTGTTTCTGAAGGACACCCAGACAAGGTAGCAGATCAAATTAGTGACGCTTTAATTGATAATTTTTTAGCTTTTGATAAAGACTCAAAGGTGGCTTGCGAAACGTTGGTAACTACAGGACAAGTTATACTTGCTGGTGAAGTTAAATCGCACACCTATTTAGACGTTCAAAAAATAGCTAGAGATACCATAAATAAGATTGGATATACGAAAGGCGAATACATGTTTGACGGCAATTCTTGTGGTGTGCTTTCTGCCATTCATGAGCAATCTGAAGACATAAACCAAGGTGTAGACAGAGGTAGCAAAGAGCAGCAAGGCGCTGGAGATCAAGGGATGATGTTTGGTTATGCAACCAACGAAACCGAAAATTTCATGCCTTTAGCTTTAGATTTATCGCATAGAATTTTAAAAGAACTTGCTGAATTAAGACGTGAAAATAAAGACATCCCTTATTTAAGACCAGATTCTAAAAGTCAGGTAACGATTGAATATAGTGATGATAATTTGCCGCAACGTATTGATGCCATTGTAGTATC
>NZ_JBATHX010000339.1:0-2214 GCF_049667265.1 Algibacter sp.
TGGATAATTGTGTGTAAAATAAATTGCCAGAGCAATTTGATTTTATAAAACAATCGAGCGCTTGGTAGCGGCTATTTTACATAACGGCTAATTATAGATACAAATGTTTTATAAACGCTGCGAAGCAAACCGCTTATTAGTTTAATGACCCAAGTTCCAATTAATCTAATGAAAACAAATGCTTCTGGGATATTTTACATAATACTACATTATAGCTATCAAATGGACTTCTCTCATAAAATACCAATGATAACATTTGTTCTATAATGTTCTGCGTTATGTAACTTGAGCTTTGGTTAAAAGCGAAAGTTGTTACTACAGTTTCTTGAAAAAATTTATTCTCAAAAGTTTCTTCTACGATGTTAATGGAACACTTTTTATGCGACGACGTAGGAGGGAAGCGTAATGTGTGTGGAATGAATAAGACTTAAATATTAAAGTTTAAATATAAAAGACCAAAATGTGGTTATGGTTATTAAAAGACCTTCACTTTATTGATACCAGATTCTGTATAATTAATTGAGAATCTATAAGTCTTGAGGTTTGCTTTTAAATGTGCAAAAACATTGCCGTTTTTCCATAAAATATCAATTTCATTTTTAGAAGCATCATTGATTTTTATTTCGCCGTCAAATGCTTTTGACGTATTTCTTAAGCGCATAATTTCAAGTTGACCCGTTACAACATCCGTCATTACTCCTTTTTCAATATCGTTCACAGATAATGTAGTTCGGTTAATTTCTTTGTGGCCACCACTACCACCTTTATCGGCAGCTTCATAATTGTTTTTACCGGCAAAAATATCTAAATACCAAACCTGAGGAATCCCTGGCATAAACATCTGAATGGCTCTAGCTAACAATAGTTTTTGTTCATTTTCTCCTAAAGCACTAAAGAATGTTGCATTCACTTGATAGTAAGAGATTTTTTTTCCTGAAGGGCCATAAAGATTTTTTACTCGACCTCCTCTTTCCATAATCGTGCTCATTATGGTTTCTATCTCATTATCTTCTAATAAACCTTTGTTGTAAACGCCATTAACTTCTTTTCCTTTTAAGTCTAAAACAGGTATTCCATCATGGCAACCAAGCATATTTACCGTTTTGTAGCCTTTACAAATAATTTCTTTTGCCCAGGTTAAAATTGCCTTATTATTACCTGTTTCAAGTGTATGAATAGTTAATCCTGGCAAGAAGAAATCGTAAATTTGATAGCCTTCGTTTGCTACTTCATCATGTAAATGCAAACCGTATTCTGCATGAATCTCTGGCAACAACGTTAAATCATTTTTATCTGCAATTTGCCTTATACGTTTTAAATACTGCCAAGTACCGGGTTTATTGAAAAAATTGGACTGCCCAATCTCTTTGTGCAAATAGGCAAAAGCATCTAATCTTAAAATTGAACAACCAAAATCGTTTACTTTTTGCAAGGTTTCCTCATAAAAATCCCAAACCAATTCTGATTTTGCATTTACGTCCATTTGCCCTAAAAAACTTTTATCGGCATTTACTTTTTGATAAAAGGTATTCCAATACGGTTTTTCAGTCCCGTCAGGAAAAGGAACTTTTAAAATTGGAAGTCCTGATTTTCTCATAAATAATTTGCTAAGAAATTCTTCTTCAGGAATGATTACACCATCATTACCCATAGTTCCATTTCCTTCCCAAAAGGTATTCCAATTAATAAAAAAATCTTTATACTTTGATTTGTCTCCGTGCTTTAATAAATCTTTAAACTGAGGAGATGCTACAGACAAGTGATTTAAAACAATATCAAACTTCAACTGTATGTTGAGCTCATCAAGAGCCTTTAAATCTTCTTGAGATACTAAGTCTTCATTTAGATTGTAGTCTATAACAGAAAAACCTCTATCTAAATCGCTATTGAAAAATGTTGGTAATACATAAAACAACGAGAAAACATCTTTGAATTGAGGCATTTGTAACATGGTAACCATGTCACTTAAATTTGCTCCAATGCTATCGGGATATGCATTAAGCATAACACCGTTGCGAATAATAGAATCTTTTGGCATTATTTAAAATTTTATAGAAGTTCTGATAATATGTTTATGTTATCTGGTAGCCTACCGACATTTTGAAGCTTTAAAGCAGCCAATTGCAAAGCTACTTCTTAACATTTTTCAACTGTTTTATTTTTAATGTGAGAGAATAAAAACCCAGACCAAAATGCATCGCCAGCTCCAGTTGC
>NZ_JBATHX010000340.1:0-2545 GCF_049667265.1 Algibacter sp.
CCAAGCCTTGCAAAACCTACAATAATACTTCCTGCAAATTCTTTATGAATTTCATAGAATGAGTCTTCGTCAATTATGCCTGATATCACATGATGCATATCATAAGGTTTATTTGAACTCTCAGGAATAATATCAGACAAAACATCTCGGATTTCATCATCAATTTTTATGTCTAACTTTTTAGCGGTTTCTCGGTTGTTTTGAGGTAAATAACTTAATAGTTTTTTTACATCTTCAAGACAAGCAACATCATTTTCAGATGTTTTATGTGCCACCCCAGATTTTGTAGCATGGGTTAATGCGCCGCCAAGTTCTTCGCTAGTTACTTCTTCATTAGTTACTGTTTTCACCACATTAGGACCAGTAACAAACATGTAACTGGTGTTTTCTACCATAAGTGTAAAATCGGTCATAGCAGGGGAGTACACGGCACCACCAGCACATGGTCCCATAATTGCCGATATCTGTGGAATGACTCCTGATGCTTGCACGTTTCTGTAAAATATATCAGCATAGCCACCAAGTGAACGAACTCCTTCTTGAATACGCGCACCACCAGAATCGTTTAATCCAATAATAGGAGCGCCAATTTTGACTGCCATATCCATGATTTTGCAAATTTTTTCGGCATGTGTCTCAGAAAGCGAGCCGCCAAAAACAGTAAAATCTTGAGCATAAGTATAAACCAATCTGCCTTCAATGGTACCATAACCTGTAACAACACCATCGCCAAGGAATATTTGTTTATCCATTCCAAAATCTGTCGTTCTGTGCGTTACTAAAGCACCAATTTCTTCAAAAGAACCTTCGTCAAGTAAGTATTCAATACGCTCTCTTGCCGTTAGTTTTTTGTTTTTATGTTGCTTATCTATCCGTTTTTGACCACCTCCGAGTTTTGAAAGTGCAATTTCTTTATTGAGTTTATCTATTTGGTCTTGTCTAGAATTCATATGAATTGTCTGTTGTTAAGTCGGTAGTTATTTGCGGTGTTAGGCTGTAAACTGATGACTGAATACTTTTTACTTGATAGGTAATCTTAATAATTTCTGGTCTTCTAAATATTGTTTCACAGCTATTAAGGCCGCAATTTTGGCTTCGTTTTCAGTTTCTGACTTTAATGCTTCTGGTGAATAATAATTTTTCACAAAATGGGTGTCAAAGTTTCCAGAACGAAAAGCCTCATGTCCACATACATATTTCCCAAATGGTAAGGTGGTTTCAATACCTTTAACTTTATAGTTTTCAATAGCTTTAATCATGAGTTGAATGGCTTCCTCGCGCGTGCTTGCGTAGGTAATTAGTTTTGCAAGCATAGGATCGTAATAAATAGGAATATCCATGCCTTCTTCAAAACCATTATCCACTCGAATACCTTCCCCTTTAGGAATTCTATAAACTTCTAAATGACCAACGCTTGGCAGGAAATCATTTAAAGGATCTTCAGCATAAACGCGCAATTCTAGGGCATGCCCATTAATTTTCAAATCAGTTTGTTTTATTTGAAGCGCTTCACCACGAGCAACTTTTATCTGAAGTTCAACCAAATCTACACCAGCTATTAATTCGGTAACTGGGTGTTCCACTTGTAACCGTGTATTCATTTCTAGAAAATAGAAATTATGGTCTGCATCCAATAAAAACTCCACCGTTCCGGCTCCCAAATAGTCGCAAGATTTAGCCACTTTAATAGCAGCTTCACCCATTTTTTTTCGCAATTCAGAAGTTAAAATACAGGAAGGAGCTTCTTCAATAACCTTCTGATGACGCCTTTGAATACTACATTCTCGTTCAAAAAAGTGTAAAACATTTCCATGACTATCGGCCATAATCTGAATTTCAATATGACGAGGGGAGGTTACATACTTTTCAATAAAAACGGAACCATCACCAAAAGCAGAAGTTGCCTCGCTAATAGCACGATTCATTTGCGATTCTAAATCGCTTTCTTTTTCAACAACACGCATGCCTTTTCCGCCACCGCCAGCCGAAGCTTTTATAAGTATTGGAAACCCAATCTCTTTAGCGATTTTTTTGGCTTTGTTTACATCCGTAATAGCTTCATCAATACCAGGAACCATTGGGATATTATATGCTTTTACGGCATCTTTAGCAGCAAGTTTGCTCCCCATTATTTTTATGGCTTTAGATTTTGGGCCAATAAAAAGGATATTATTATCCTCACATAATTCTGCAAAGGATGCATTTTCACTTAAAAAGCCATATCCAGGATGAATAGCATCAACATCCAATTGTTTTGCGACTTCAATGATTTTATCGCCTTTTAAATACGATTGGTTTGATGGAGGCTCTCCAATACAAACGGCTTCATCAGCAAATTTTACGTGAGGCGCATTACGATCTGCAGTAGAAAAAACTGCCACCGTTTTTATGCCCATTTTTTGAGCTGTTTTCATCACCCTTATGGCTATTTCTCCTCGGTTTGCAACTAGTATTTTTTTCATTAATAATTAATATTTGTCATTCCCTCGAAAGAGGTAATCTCATTTTTTTAGCCACGAATTCACGAATAATAAGATGGCATTTT
>NZ_JBATHX010000341.1:0-2176 GCF_049667265.1 Algibacter sp.
GTTTGATTCCGATTTATATGATAAAGTAAATGCGGATAGCATCATGCATGCCGATGCTGGAATTATTGATTATGATGCGGATTCCATGCAAATCATTATGGATAAATTTAAAACTAGTGGCGCATGGAATTTACCTGTTATTAAAGAAGGCAAATATTATGGATATATTTCAAAGTCTAAATTATTAACGGCGTACAGGCGGCAATTAATTAAGTTCACCAAGTAAATGAAATATCTTATTTTAATATTAACTATTGCAGCCTTTACAAGTATAATTTTAGGGTTTACTTTAAGCGTCGCCTATTCAGAAAAGCTTATTGGTTCGGGTGTTGCAGTTCTGTTTTTAGTCGTATTTCCGTTGTTTTCATACCACCGTTGGAAGGATAAAGACCCAAAAGACTACATGATAAACAAAGAAAATTTAGATAAAATGCGCGAAAACCAAAAGCGAACCAAAAAGTATTAATATTTGGGCGCCTGCCTGCCGGCAGGCAGGTTACCCCTCCTAAGGTCGTCGTCGGGCTTGTAGTTTATCCTGAGCGGAGTCGAAGGGTTGCAAGTCCTCGCACCTCCTTACGTCGGGCTGTGGGCTTCCTGCCTGCCGGCAGGCAGGTCCTCTGCAATCCCTGCCTGCCGGCAGGCAGGCCTAACGTAAAAACACCCCTAAAGTCCCCTAAAGGGGACAATTGTTCACGTTATATAATAAAGATTTACCAATCCTAGTCAAAATGGTAGTTGAAAATACAATTCTTTTCTTTATAACTTCTTGGTTTAGAATGTCCCCTTGAGGGGACTTTAGGGGTGTTAGAGCAGGAAACACACAAACCTGAAACTTGTTACTTGAGATTTGTAACAAATCCAAAATGACAAAAATTCTAATTCAAATTTCGTTTCTCAACAAAAAACCGTTTCATAAGTGCTGAAGCCTCCTCAGCCAAAACACCACCCGTAATAGTTGTTTTTGGGTGCAACTTGGTTTTCAAATTAATGCAACCACGAGTTTCATCTCTTGCGCCATAAACAATTTTTGAAATCTGACTCCAATACAACGCGCCTGCACACATTTGGCAAGGTTCAAGGGTCACATACAAGGTACAATTCTGAAGATACTTGCCTCCTAAAAAATTAGCTGCAGCTGTAATCGCCTGCATTTCGGCATGTGCTGTAACATCGGTTAAAGTTTCAGTTAGGTTATGCCCACGGGCAATAATTCTATTATCAATAGCAATTACTGCGCCAACAGGTATTTCGCCTTTTTCAAAAGCAGCTTCAGCTTCCTGGAGTGCTTTCTTCATAAAATAGGTGTCGTCAAAAGGTTCTATCATAATAGCAAAAATACAAATTCATTCTTGTACTTTTGCTTTGTGCAAAAAAGTCTATTACAACAAATTAACTCACCCATAGAACTCCGTCTTTTAAATCAAAAAGACCTACCTCAACTTGCACAAGAATTACGTAAGTTTATCATTAATATAGTCGCCACCAAAGAAGGACATTTAGGTGCCAGCTTAGGCGTTGTTGAACTTACTATAGCTTTGCATTACGTTTTTAACACACCCAAAGATCAATTAATTTGGGATGTTGGCCATCAAGCTTACGGACATAAAATTTTAACAGGCCGACGGGAAAGCTTTCATACGAACCGCCAATTGGGTGGCATTAGTGGTTTTCCAAAACGCGATGAAAGTGAATACGATGCTTTTGGTGTTGGGCATTCCTCAACCTCTATTTCGGCCGCTTTAGGAATGGCTATTGCATCAAATTTAAAAGGTGAGAACAAACAACATATTGCTGTAATTGGCGATGCTTCTATTGCCAGCGGAATAGCCTTTGAAGGTTTAAATCATGCTGGTGTTACCGATGCTAATTTGCTTGTTATTTTAAATGACAATGCTATTGGAATTGACCCAAGCGTTGGCGCACTTAAACAATATTTAACCAACGTAAAAAAAGGCACGCAAAAGCAAGACAATATTTTTGAAGCCTTAAATTTTGATTACTCAGGACCCATTGATGGCCATGACATAAATAAAATTATTTCAGAACTTGAAAGGCTAAAAACCGTTAAAGGTCCAAAGCTTTTACACGTCATTACTACAAAAGGCAAAGGTTTAAAACAAGCGGAAGCCGACCAAGTAAAATATCATGCTCCGGGGAAATTCGATTCGGCAACAGG
>NZ_JBATHX010000342.1:0-8413 GCF_049667265.1 Algibacter sp.
TACTAAAGGTTGAAAGGTCTTCATCGCCGTCTTCCACATATGTGTAATGATTGTTCGAATAATCGCTGCTGTTAATGTGTGTTCTTGTTAGGCTGAAACCAGCGCCTTTTGTTGGGCTAAACAGATTAGTTAAAACTTCTTTGCGCAATGCCACCGGGATTGTAGCCAAGTTCCATGCCGATGATTCTGTAAAGGAAGCACCAAAACCGTAATATTTTTGATATGCTTCATTAGGTAGAAGTTGTAAATCAATCTTATTATTCTCCTTTACAAGTGTTTTAGGTTCAGTATTAGATATTAATTTTAAGTTATCGCCAGTTTGTGAGGTTTGATAAACTTCAACGATATAATTTTTATTAGAATTCTTTGAATTACACCCAACTAAAATAATGGATAAAATTAGTAAATAGGTGTATCTTGGGATTTTAAAGCTTAAAATTTGAAATATCAATTGGTTTATCATAATGATGAATTAAGTTAACCATAAAAATATCAATTATTGACTAAATAACAAATATAAAACCTCATTTAAGGTACTTTATTTATTGTTAAATGAAGTTTTAATTTTATAACACAGTTAAATAAATACTTATGATTAATACCATATCATTTTGTTAATAACTCCTATTAATTTTAGGCTTCTAAACCCTTAATTCTAAACTGAATTTTTAACTTTGTTAAATCAAGATTTATCAATGGAACACTTTGTAGTATCGGCTAGAAAATACAGACCTCAAACGTTTAAAGACGTGGTTGGGCAGAATGCCATTACAAATACCTTACTTAATGCCATTGAAAACAATCATTTAGCACAAGCCTTACTGTTTACAGGTCCTCGTGGTGTGGGTAAAACTACTTGCGCACGTATTTTGGCTAAAATGATTAATAGTGACGGTACGGAAACGGGTGATGAAGATTTTGCATTCAACATTTTTGAACTCGATGCAGCATCAAATAACTCGGTTGATGATATTAGAAGTTTAACCGACCAAGTTAGAATACCACCGCAAGTTGGAAAATACAAAGTGTATATTATTGATGAGGTACACATGCTCTCTCAAGCGGCTTTTAATGCGTTTCTTAAAACCTTAGAAGAGCCACCAAAACATTGTATTTTCATTCTTGCAACTACCGAGAAGCATAAAATAATCCCAACCATTTTATCGCGTTGTCAAATTTTTGATTTTAAACGTATTACAGTTAAAGATGCTAAGGAATATTTAAAATATATAGCAAAAGAGCAAGGCATTACTGCTGAAGATGATGCGTTACATATTATAGCCCAAAAGGCAGATGGTGCCATGCGTGATGCGCTTTCTATTTTTGATAGAGTGGTTAGTTTTTCTGGTAAAAAATTAACTAGACAAGCCGTTACAGAGAATTTAAATGTGCTTGATTACGAAACGTATTTTACTAGTACCAATTTTATTTTAGACAATAAAATTCCTGAATTATTACTTCAGTTTAATAATACGCTTTCGAAAGGATTTGATGGCCATCATTTTATTGCTGGATTAGCTTCTCATTTTAGAGATTTACTAGTAAGTAAAACACCAGAAACTATTGAGTTGCTTGAAGTAGGCGAACAAACTAAAGAAAAGTACTTAAAACAATCAAAACTAGCCTCGCAAGAGTTCCTGATGCAAGGTATAAATCTTGCTAACGATTGCGACCTAAAATACAAAACAAGTAAAAACCAACGCTTACTTGTTGAATTATGCTTAATGCAGCTTGCCTCTATCACTCATGATGGAGAAAAAAAAAATAGCAAACATTACATAATTCCTGCATCTTACTTCCGTAAAAAGGGCATTACCCCTATTCCGGTTACTATTCCTAAGAGATCTGAAAGCACTAACACTTCCGATCCTGCCTCGCCGTCAGGCAGGGAAGCGAAAACAGAAATCCCTAAACCAAAAGAAAAAGTAGCTGCCGTTGTTGAAAAATTTCAAAAAGTAGAACCACCGAAAATTATTTTAAAGCAAGATTCAAAAAGAGCTTCTGGCCTGTCATTATCAAGTATTAGAGCCAAAAAAGAGCATCAAATCAAACAAATGGATGTGGTTATTGATGAAGAGGATTTACCAAAAGAGGATTTTACCGAAGCTGAATTTATAAAAACTTGGAACGCATACATTAGTAAGTTAACAGATGACGGTCAGCATAATTTAGCTTCCATACTATCTATTGACAAGCCCAAAGTAAAAGGCACGGTTGCCTATTTGGAATTTCCGAATGCTACCAATAAAGTGGAACTTGAACGTCAGCAATATGATCTCCTAGGATTTATCCGAAAGGCCTTAAACAATTTCGACATAAGTTTGGATATTACTGTAAATGAAATTTTGGAAAAGAAATATGCCTATACGCCACAGGATAAATTTGAAAAATTAAAGGATAAAAATCCAAATATTGACCTTTTAAGAAAAACTTTCGATTTAGATGTTTAAATCATTAATTATTAGCAAGTTATTCGTTTTTATTTTTGCTATAGCAATGCTGTTTTATAATTGCGATGGCCAAGATAGAAAGCATAAAAATAATGCCGAAGTGCTTCAGGAAAACAACCAATTAAATGCTTATAATGAACAGGTTGAATTTATTCCAAACAAGCCTGTTGTTATTTATACCGATACTATTTTAAGTAACGGTTTTACTGTGAAAATTAATTATCACTCCATTGAAAAAAAGCCATTTTATGGGGTGGTAGAAAATGAAAATGATACGACCAATATCAAAAATTATAAAAATTTTGAAGCGAAAATTTCGGTTTTTAAAGATGATTTGCCCATTGCTGAAACCACTATTACTAAAATGACATTTCTTGAATTTGAAGATGCTTCATTTTGGAAAAGTGCGATTATGCAATATGTTTGGGTCGATCCCAATGCTTCAAATGAAAACATGCTATGTTTAAATACATCGTTCAAAATAGCAGATACCGAAAACTTTAAGGATTTTGTTGTTATGATTGATAAACATGGTGTTATTCAAATAAAACAACGTAAAATGAATTGCTAATACAGTAAAAATCATGCTAGGACTTAAATTACCAACCGACCCACGATGGGTAAATATTGTAGAAAAAAACATTGAAGAAATACTTACCGACCATGCCTTTTGCGAACAAAAAGCAACGAGCACAGCTATTTCGCTAATTGTTAGTTTTCCAGAATATACTGATTTAGTTCAAGAAATGACGGCTTTAGTAAAAGAAGAGATTAGCCATTTTAAAATGGTACACGACATCATTATAAAGCGAGGCTGGGTTTTAGGTCGCGACCGCCGTGATGATTACGTTATTGAACTCCTTAAGTTTTTCCCGAAAGGAGGCAGCAGAACTACACAATTGGTTCATCGTTTGCTTTATGCCGCGTTGATTGAGGCTAGGAGTTGTGAGCGTTTTAGGTTGCTTTCAGAAGAACTTCAAGATAAAGAATTAGCTGTGTTTTACAGAAACCTTATGGTTAGTGAAGCTAACCATTACACCATGTTTTTAGGTTTTGCGAGACAATACGGTGAAAAAAAAGAAGTTGATACCAAATGGCAGCAACTTCTTGAATATGAGAGTAAAATTATAAGTAATTTAGGTACTAGCGAAGCTATACATGGTTAAAATTATTAATTAGAATTTATAACCAACACCTAATTGAATGTTTCTGTTTTTTGCATTCATATCTAAATATTCATCAAAAACGTTTCTTAAACCGTAGTTGTATCTAGCCTCTACATAAATGGCATAATTAATCTTATAATCTGCACCTATAACTCCAGAATAGCCAAGGTTTTTCATCCCATCGTCTACTTTATGAACTTTCAATCCTATTTGTGGACCTAAACTTGCGTGAAATTTTTCACTAAATCTGAACCTGAATAAAACAGGCATTTGAATATAATCTAAATTTAAGGTTTCTTCTCTGGCACCTTCAGCTGAAAACTGTATTTCAGGTACTATTGACAAAGTTCTTGACACAAACATATGCGCCGTAAAACCAATATACATACTGTTTCTGTGTTTGTTATCCCCAATTGGCTCACTTTCAAAATCTAAATGAGAAATAGTATAACCACCTCTTACGCCAAATTTTATTCCGTTGGCAGCCGACCATTTTTCTTGAACCTTTACCGAATCTTGAACTTTCATTGAAGCATTAAGGTCTTTATCATCCTGAGAAAATCCATGAAATGAAAAACCAAGTAGTACTGTTAATAGTAGTAATTTTTTCATCTGTGTGTTTTTATTTATTTAAATCTATTCAGATGTAACTTGCCATTTAATATGAAGTGGAGGGCAACATTTAGGCTTATTTCAATATTAATAGATTTGGGTTATTAATAATAATACGGCTACGAAGATATATTATAAATTTAAAATACTACAATTATACAAGCTAAAGTGCATAATTTTACTGTGTATTGCTAGAAACTGTATCATAATAGATGCTTTTAATGATTCCATCTGCCAACCCTATTTTTGGTACATATATGTTTTTTGCATGACTCCATTTCATAGCTGAAAGATAAATTCGCATGGCAGGAATAATAACATCGGCTCTATCTTGATTTAAAGATAATTCTGTAATACGCTCTTCATAAGAGTAGGTTTGCAGCATATTGTAGTATGATGTCATGTAAAAATATGAAAGCGGTTTTCCTAAGGCTTTGCCAGATACCTTAAATATTTTATTGATATTTCCACCAGAACCCAGAACATCAATTTTTTCATAAATTTTAGTTTGACTTCCAATCCATTCTTGCAATTCATGCCAGGTTTCATTTTTAACCATGTCATTAAGCAATCTTACGGTTCCTATTTTAAAAGATTTTGAGACTACCTGATTGCCACGATCAATTACCGTAAACTCTGTACTTCCACCACCAACATCAACATATAAATAGGTTTTGTTTGGGTCTATAAACTTATTTAAATCTGTGGCTGCGATTATTGCTGCTTCTTCTTCACCTTCAATAATATCAATACTTATTCCAGTTTGCTTTAAAACTAAGTCAACTACCTTTTTTCCATTTGTAGATTCTCTCATGGCGGAAGTTGCACAGGCCTTGTATTTTACCACTTTATGAGATTTCATGAGTAGTTTAAAGGCTAACATGGTATCTAAAATACGTTGTGTGTTTTCTTTAGAAATTTTATTCTTAATAAAAACATCAGCGCCGAGACGAATAGGCACACGAACTAACGAGTTTTTTTTAAACTGAACAGGTTGTCCCTTTTGTTCTATAATGTTTGAAATTAATAGCCTAACGGCATTCGATCCAATATCTATGGCAGCATATTTTTTTATTGAAAGCATTTAGTTTTCTAGTTGTTTTAAGTAATAATCATAAGTGGCAAATTGCGATCTTACTTTAGTTTTTTTATTAATTCGGTATTCATTTTCTTGTGAATCATTTAATATTCTAGCTTTAACATTATCGTTCCAACTGATATTAAAGGTATCTATAATTTCATTCCTAATATCTTCATCATAAATAGGGCAGCTTACTTCTACCCTATTTTCTATATTTCTTGTCATCCAATCTGCCGAGGAAATGTATAGTTTCATTTCATCATGATCTCCAAAAATATAAACTCTAGAATGTTCTAAAAATTTATCAACCACACTAATTACTTCAATATTCTCACTCATGCCCTTTATGCCTGGAATTAAACAGCAAAGCCCTCGTACAATCATTTGAATTTTTACTCCTCCTCTACTAGCTTCATACAACTTATCAACCATAGGATAACTTGAGATACTGTTCATTTTTAGTCTAATAAGACCTTCTTTACCCTGTTTTACCTTTTCTATTTCATTATCAATCAACTTAAAAACAGCACTTTGTGTATAATGTGGAGAAACTATTAAATGCTTATACTTATAAATTCTATAGTTGGTTTCGAAAAAGCTAAAAATCTGATTGACATCTTTTAAAATCTTTTTATTAGAGGTGAAAAGTGTATAGTCTGTATAAATTTTAGCGGTAGATTCATTAAAATTTCCTGTACTTATAAATCCATAACGCTTAAGTTTTTTGCCTACTTCACGTTCAATAACACACATTTTACTATGCACTTTTAGTCCCGCTACGCCAAATATTAGGTTGATACCCTCTTTTTCCATTTGTTGTGCATAATTGATGTTGGCTTCCTCATCAAACCTTGCACGCAACTCAATTGACACCGTTACAGATTTACCATTAATGGCCGCATTAATAAGGGAACTGGCAATATGAGATATTTCAGCAAGTCGATATATTGTGATTTTTATGGTTTTTACTTTTGGGTCCAGCGCTGCTTCTCGTAAAAACTTTACAACATATGAGAATGATTGATATGGTGCATGAAGCAAATAATCTTTCTTAGCAATGGCTTGAAATATGCTGTCTTTTAAACTTAATCCTTTTATGGGGAGTGCTTCAATTTTTTCGTACATTAAATCTGTTCTTCCCAGGCTTGGGAAACCCATATAATCCCGTCTGTTATGATAACGCCCGCCTGGTATAATACTATCAGTACCATCAATACCCATTTTAGTCATTAAAAAGCGTAACGTTTCTTTATGTATGGTTTTATCATAAACAAACCTTACTGGCTCTCCTATCTGACGGTCTTTAACACTATCAGATATTTTCTCGATAAAACTCTTACTTAAATCACTATCAAAATCTAACTCGCCATCTCGAGTAATTTTTATCATGTGTGCAGAAATTGCTTTATAATCAAATATGTTGAAAATATCTTCTAAACAATAGCGTAACAAATCATCAACCATGATTATATAGTGCTTATCCCCTTCTTTTGGAAGTTCTACAAATCGGTTTACTGTTTTAGGAATTTCAATTAATGCAAACTGCTTTTTATCCCCAGACATTAACATTCTTACCGCTAAATACGCTGCGCTATCTTTTAAATTAGGTAATACAACAGTTTCATTAAGAATAATAGTTACTAACGCTGGACTTACTGTTTTTAAAAAATACTCTTTAATAAACTCATGTTGAATAGCATCAACTTTAGTTTCATTAATGATATAAATATTTTCTGCTTTTAACTTTTTATCAATTTTTTTTAATATTTCAACGCTTTCACTTTGCTGTTTGATAACAATTTGTGTAATAATTTCTAAAAGTGCTTTAGCTCTGATACCTCCAAGTTCGCTCTTACCGCCTTTACCCGCTTCAACAATACGTTTTACAGTAGCATATCTTACCTTAAAAAATTCATCTAAGTTGTTTGAGAAAATCCCTAAAAAACGTAAGCGTTCTATTAGAGGAACGGTTTCATCTGCGCCTTCTTGTAAAACTCTAGCATTAAACTGCAACCAGCTAATTTCTCTATTTATATAACTATTTTCTACTACGGTATTGGGTTTAGTCATTGACTATTAAATATTATACAATTTAAAAACAAATATATTCTATTTACTCTAAAATATCTGATTTTAAGCAATAAGCTATAATTATATTTTCAACATTTTGTATTTAATAAATTTTGGAAATGTAATGTTTGTCTAAGATTTTAAATCTCTGGGAAATAAGGTGGTTAGCGTTTTTCCTGGTTTTAAATCATGCCATTGGTTTATATCAAATTCTATAATAACGACACCACTTGTTGGCACGTTATCAATATAGGTATCGCCGTAAGTATTTACAAAGGCTGTTAAGGCATGATTGTGTCCAAAAATCATAAGCGTATTAATGATATTATCACAAGATTTTATGACTTGTAGAAGATTTGCACCAGAGAAATCATACAAATCATGATTATATGTTACAATATCTGTGTTAATATTCAAATTTGAGACAAAAATGTCTGAAGTTTCCTTTGTTCTTGCGGCATCGCTACTTATTACTAAATCTGGTTTTAAACGCCCTTTTAATGCCTTCGAAACTATATCAGCATCCTTGTAACCTCTTGATTTTAAGGGTCTTTCGTGGTCTGTAACATCATACTCCCATGATGATTTTGCGTGTCTTACTAAAATTAATTTTTTCATAATTATCGTTTAAATGCAACTTTTATCGATAAAGTGTTGCATATGTGGTTTTAATCGTTTATTTTCGTCCAGTTATCGAACTTTTTTAAAAATGAGTACTCTAACAACATTTAATTATAGTTAAAATGTAATTAAATTATTTAACTAACTAAAACAGAATTAGTTTTATTTCAAGCCCCAATGAAAAAACAAACTAAACCTCAAAGTAGTGTATTAAAATTATTACTAGTTGTATTAATTTTATTTGTCTATGCCAATAATAAAGTTATGGCGCAAGATGTTGATCTTGAAATAATCAAGACTGCTGATGCAACAACTGCTAATGAAGGTGATATAATTAGATACACCATTAAGATTAAAAACATTACCCCTATTTCCAATACAGCAACTAATGTAGTATTAAAAGATCTTTTACC
>NZ_JBATHX010000343.1:0-5748 GCF_049667265.1 Algibacter sp.
TTTATAAAGTATCTGGAAAGGCCGAAAGTGATCTTACAAAAATGTACGAATATGGAATTGAAAGTTTTGGATTAAAACAGGCGCAAGACTATTTATTTGGAATACACCATATCTTTGAAGTTTTATCCAATAACATCAATCTTGGGCGCGATGCCTCAGAATTTGTATTCTCATTAAAAAGGTTTTCTTATAAATCTCATACTATTTTTTATTTAGCTACAGATATTGATATTTTGATTGTTCGTGTACTGAATCAAAGTATGGACTATGAAAATAATTTATAATAGTTTTCAGTTAATCCTGCACAATATTTCTCGGAATTTAAAAGTTACAAAGACATTTTACATTATGAAATTATAACTACTAATTTTGTACTATAATGTTCTGCGTTATGTAACTTGAGCTTTGGTTAAAAGCAGGGCAGAGCGTTAAAAAATAGTCCTGTGGACCATTTTAGCGAATGAGCCAGCTGGCGCTTTGGCATACTACAGTTTCTTTGAAAAATTTATTCTAAAAGTTTCTTCTGCAATGTTAATGAAATCGAGTATGCGAGATTCATGAACTCCTCTAAAACAATATTAACCTTGTGAATAAACACTTTTAATGCGACGACGTAGGAGGGAAGCGTAATGTGTGGAATGGATTAATTAATTCTCTATATAATTAATGGTTACCACACCATTTATTAATCTATTCTCATTATCAATGCCACTAAAAACTCCGTCATGAATTAATTTTTCGTTTTTTAGATAAAACGTTTTAAAATAGACATTGACTCTTTCCAATGCAATTATGCCCGAAAAGTTAAATCTAAAACTAATAACCGTTCCCTTATTTAAAAGTTCAATTCTATCTTTTTCTATATATACATTTTCTGTTAGCGTAATTATCTTATAATTTGAAGCCAAAACCTTAAATTTAATGACTTCTATAAGATTATCTTCTAAATTAAAACTGAGTTCATAAGTTCCAGGTATTTTTGCATAAATAGATGAAAACGGACTTTTATCAGATAACTCTAAATAATGTTTTGGAACTTTACTGTTATTAATAATTCGTTTATTTCTAATTTCTAAGGCTATATAGGATGGAATGTTGAAGTCTTTCGATTTTTCTTCCATAACCTGTCTTGATTCACATTTTTCTAAAATGGAGCGCCCAGCAACTGTATTCGAATAAACATCAAAATTGCTATAGGTTCCCACCAAATAGTTAATATTTGATGGTTCTTGGTGTCCTATATAATATATTTCGCTTGAACCATTAATATATCTACCACTAGATAGTGATTTTGTTCTAATATAAATGGTGTCACCTTGACTAACAATAGTTCCATGGCTATAATGTTCTTTTAAAGAACCATCCTCTTGAGGATACATAAATACATGTTGAATTTTAGTCCAATTATTAGAAATAATAGTTTGACCTTTTAGAATGATATCTTCTTCGCCAAAAAAATAGTTCAAATAATAATAAGTTGAGTTAGCTGAATCATCATTTATTAATAATAGCTGTTTCTTAATTTCTTCTTCAGATAATTTATAATTATCTAAAAAAAATTCAAAATCTTCATAACCTATATATAATAGAATAATAGATTTATAGTATTCATTTAATTTGATGGTCGCTTTCCCTTTTTCTAAATCACGAGATTTATCATATAAATATTTACCGTTAATAAACTCAGAACCAATAGCTTCGAAATCATGTTTTAAACTGGGTTTGTTTTCATCAAAAGCCCCATAACCGTATAGTTGAAATGTTTTAGGGAGTTTAGTTAACTTATGTTTTTTCTTAAATTTTACATGTACTTCATCTAAAATAATTTTAAAATATTCTGAAGTTAGAACTAGTGCTCCTGATTTTGTTTTCATGTGTCTTTACTTGTTATTATCATCTCATGCAGCTTACATGGTTTCTTTCAGCTATATTTCTATCTTTCATTTTGAGGTTTTGAAAAATTCCTAAAATATTATTAAAATTATTAAAAATATTTTTAATAATTAAAATTAATAAGAATTAATTTATATCAAACTAATTTAGTACTACTAATTAATTCAATCATATCATGAAAAAAAGCATTTTATTGTTATTATTACTAGTTGCAAGCATCGGATTTGCACAAAATAATATATCGGGAAAAGTAACTGATACAAGAGGGGAACCACTTCCAGGAGTTAGTATCTTAGAAAAAGGTACTGCAAGAGGTGTGATAAGTGATTTTAATGGAAATTTCGAATTTTCAGTAGAATCTAGTGATGCTGTTTTAGTGTTTTCATACCTAGGATTTGAAACACAGGAAATTAAAATAGCAGAAAAAAATCTAATAAATATTCAACTCAATGAATCTGCCGAATCTTTAAACGAGGTTACTATTAAAGGCTTTACAGGTGTTATTGGTAAATCAAGAAAGCGAACAGCTTCTATTCAAGTAACACCAGAATCTGTAACAGCATTAAATGCTGAAGGCATAGAAAGTGCTGGAATATCTGATGTTAGTTCTTTTTCTGCTTTAGTGCCTAATTTAAAGTTTAATACATCCCAAGAAATAGGTTTGAATACTATAACTGTTAGAGGTATTTCACAGGTTAGAGGAGGAGATGCTCCTTTAGCATTTGTAATTGATGGTGTCACCATTCCAGACCCAAGTTTATTAAGTCAGGAATTATATGATTTAGCATTAATAGAAGTGGTTAAAGGACCTCAAGGTGCTTTGTATGGTAAAAATGCAATAGGTGGTGCTGTAAATATTTACACAAAAGAGCCTACCAATAAAATGTCCAATAAAGTAAAATTGGGCTTTGGAAATGGAGGACAAAAAGAGGCTCAATTTATATCTTCTGGAGCTTTAAAAAAGGATAAAATATTTTATCGGTTTTCTACTCAATATAAAGATTTTGATGGTTTGTTAACCAACGACTTTTTAAATGAAAAGGTAGATTTTAGAACAGATCTTAATTTAAGAGGGCAAATTAAAGCAAGAATTTCTGATAATTTTAGTATAACTGGAACTTATCAATATTTTGATTTAGATGGAGGTGCTGCTTATTATTCTGTAAACCCAACTGGATTTGACGGCGAATTTCCTGGAGGCGTTATGGATCCAAATCCAACTGAAGATAACAATATAATTGTTGCAGATGTATTAGGACGATCGGATATGATCAACAATTATGGGAACATAAAAATGGAATATTCATTTGAAAACATGAGTATTCAAAGTATTACGTCATTCAATAAAGTTGAAAAAACAATGAATGGAGATTTAGACTTTTTAGATTTCGATTTATTTACACAGAATAGAGTAACTAAAACAAATACTTTTAATCAAGAAATTAGATTAAATAATAAAAATACCAATTCAAAATTTGATTGGAGTCTGGGAGGTTTTTATCAAAACACAGAGAAGGACCTTGTTGAAAACGGAACTTTTGAAAGTGATCCTTACCCTGTTGCAGACTATGTAAATACAACAGAAACAATTGCACTTTTCGGGTTTGCAGATTATAAATTAACAAACAAACTAACTGCCTCTGCTGGTTTTAGATATGATATAGACAAATTTAGTCAGGACGATACGCTATTTGAAACAGCATCTTCTAGAGATAATAACGAATTTCAACCAAAAGTATCATTATCATATCAAGCTTCAAAAAGTGTGCTTTTCTATGCCAACTATGGAAAAGGTTATAGAACTGGAGGTTATAATGCACAGGCAACAGGGCTTTTTAACAGAGAGTTTAATGATGAAATCTCAGAAAATTATGAGTTAGGTTTTAAAACAACATCGTGGAATGATCGCTTTATTTTTAACGGTTCTATATTTACTACCAGAATGGATAATCAACAACAATATATTTTGGATTTAGATACTTTTATTGCTGGTGTTTACAATTATAATGATAGCAAGTTTGTTGGGTTTGAGCTAGAATCACGTTTACGACTAACTAACTATTTAGATGTCTTTGCAAGTTATGGATACACCAATACTGAAATAATAGATGGAGGTAAAGCTGGTGGTGAGAATGGTGATACAACGGATAACACAGTATACAATGGTAATCATACACCTTTTGTACCAGTTGATAATTTTGGTATTGGTCTAGAATCTTCTTTTAAAATAAACCAAGAATTAAAATTTAATGGATTTTTAAACTTAGACACAACTGGAAAAACGTACTGGCATGAAAGCAATAGAGATTCATTTACAACAGATGCATATTCTTTATTAGATGCAAGAATCGGATTAGCGTATAAAAACTGGAAACTAGATATTTGGGGAAAGAATTTAACAGATAAACTTTATTACAAAGAGTTTTCACCAGGAGAATTTGTTGGAAGTCCTGATGATGTTGCTTGGAGAGGACAACCGTTGTCTGTAGGTACTGCAATTTCTCTTACGTTTTAAAATAATAAAATCGATTAATAGCAAACTTAAGTTTTTAATACTGGAGGGAATGCCTAATCATTCCCTCCTTTTTTTAACATATTTATGACAACAGATAAACAATTATTAACAACACGTTTTTCAAAAATATTAATTGAAACCATGTTTCAAGTAAAACCAGGTGAAACTGTAGCAATTACCGCAGATACTGGTTCTAGCAGAGAAACAATAGATGGGTTAGCTGAAGCAACCACAGCAGCTGGCGGAATACCATTAGTAATGTGGATGCCAAAAGCAGAGCAAAGCGGACAAGCAGGTATGAAAGATTGGCCAGCAGAAGCATTAACAGCAGCGCTTTGTAAAGTAGATGTATGGATTGAAGCACAATCTACCGTAATATTATATTCTGATATCTGGGAAACGGCATTTAAAGAAAACGATAAATTAAGATATTTAATTATCGCAGACTCTAGTATCGAATCCTTAGATAGAATGTTTACTGGTTTTGATATCCAATTACTTAAATCTCTTTTAAGTAAAGTTAGAGACATGGCAATGGCTTGTAAAAAGGTTCATATTACTAGTAATAATGGTACAAACGTATCTTACGATATAGATCTTAACTATGCATTCGATATTGATGACGGCGATTTTTCTATGCCAAAGTTTGGTACAGCTCCTGGATTTATAAATATAGTTCCTAAATTAGGCAGCATGAATGGGACTATCGCTTTTGATATATTGGAAGGAGCTCCAAGAGATGGCCAAATACAATTTACCATGAAAAATGGTTCGATTATAGATGTAAATGGAGAAAATGGAGTAGAAGATTTTAAATCATATTTGGCATCATTTGATGATGAAAATATGTATAAAATATCGCATAATATGTTTGGCTTAAATCCAGGAATAAAAACCATAACAGGCGAACTTTGTGAAGACGAACGTATTTGGGGTGGAGTAGACTTTGGGTTTGGTCACACTAGTGCAATGGATATGCCACCTTATGGTCAAGAAGCAAAATCGCATTTTGATGGTGTGGTTACTAATGTTTCTATATATTTAGACGACATTCAAATTTTTGACAATGGTGTCGTATGCCATCCTGATTTAATACCCTTGGTCAATAACTTATTAACTAATTAAAATGGCAGAAGACCAAAATCAATACACAACCACAAAAGTGCAACCAAAAGACTTTGTGTCTGGTTGGGTTGTTGGTTTCATTATTGCGAGTACAGGATTATCAGTTTCTACACTATTTTTAGGTTCAGAAATTGCACTCAATCTAGGTCTTAAGCAAGCGCTTATAGCATTTGGTATTTCCACATTTGTTTTAACTATAATGTGTATGGCAACCA
>NZ_JBATHX010000344.1:0-1827 GCF_049667265.1 Algibacter sp.
GTATAAACACCAACAATTTAGTTTTAGAGGTGGTTACCGTTTTGAGGAAAGCCCATATTTAGATGGTATAACCGTTGGTGATTTAACAGGATTCTCATTAGGATTAGGTTACAATTTTGGTAATACGAAACTAGATGTTACCTATGATAAATGGGAGCGTACTGATGAAACACCACTTTACAATGTAGGATTAACAGATTCTGCAATTGTAAATCGCGAAAACTCTAACATAACACTATCCTTAAGTTTTAATATTTAGGATAATTTTAAATCATATTAAAAAGCTTGGACAATTTGTTCAGGCTTTTTTTATACATGAAATTTTCACCCAATTTTATCGACTAAATAGGTTTCATGCTTTCGGGAGAATAACAAATTCAATGGAAATATCGATTCAGGAAATAAAGGAATTCTTTAAAAACTAATTATTTGCAAACTAAAGTGTCACAAAAAGTGAAATGCTTATCTTTGCAACTTAAATTTTGACATATTTATCATGGCTTTTGATAGTAGTAATATAGAAGATTTTGACTCCTCAGACAATGAACACATTGGCACATCTGAAAACACGCCAATGCGAAAGGATGCTTTCAAATTAAATAATGCTGAAAAAATTGAAATCATTAAGGACGATGTGCGTCACATTATGGAAACCTTAGGTTTAGATTTAACGGACGATAGTCTAAAAGGAACACCAAACCGCGTAGCTAAAATGTTTGTTAATGAAATTTTTGGAGGGTTAAATCCAGATAAAAAACCAAGTGCTTCAACATTTGAAAACAAATATAAATATGGCGAAATGCTGGTTGAAAAAAACATTACGGTGTATTCAACTTGCGAACACCACTTATTACCAATAGTTGGTCGTGCTCATATTGCATACATTTCTAACGGAACTGTGGTAGGTTTATCTAAAATGAATCGTATTGTTGATTATTTCGCAAAACGTCCGCAGGTTCAAGAACGTTTAACTATTCAAGTAGTTAGAGAACTTCAAGAGGTTTTAGGTACTAAAGACGTGGCTTGTGTTATTGATGCAAAACACCTTTGTGTAAACTCTAGAGGTATTCGAGATATTGAAAGTAGCACCGTAACTTCAGAATTTGGAGGGAAATTTAAAGATATGGGAACACGTCGTGAATTTCTTGATTACATTAAATTAGACACTAAGTTTTAGTATGTCGTGAAGTCGTTTTTTGTAAAGTCGAAATATACAATCAGCTTTACAACTAAACAACAAACATATAAACAACACAAGATGCATTTATATTCGTTTGAAAAATTAGACGTTTGGAAAGAAGCTATTCAACTTTCTGTGAAAACCTATAAAACAAACAATTTATATCCAAAGGAAGAAAAATTCGGATTAGTGTCTCAAATGAGACGTTGCTCAGTTTCTGTTTCTTCAAATATAGCTGAAGGAACAGCCAGATTAACAAATAAAGATAATGTCCATTTTATGACAATGGCTTATAGTTCAGCCATAGAATTATTAAATCAGGCTATAATTTCAAAAGAACTTGAATTTATTTCCGAAGAAAACTATAAAAATATTAGATTTGAAATTGAATCAATAACTAATAAGATTAATTCATTACGAAATCATTTTCTAAAGTCCTAACGACTTAACAGCTATGCAACTCTACAAAGAACAACAGATTAAATTATACAATTCTCTTACTGGTAAAAAAGAAACTTTCAAACCTATTAACGAAGGTCATATAGGTATGTATGTTTGTGGACCTACTGTTTACAGCAATGTTCATTTAGGAAACGTGAGAACCTTTATGTCTTTTGATATGGTTTTTCGTTATTTAAAGCATTTGG
>NZ_JBATHX010000345.1:0-2652 GCF_049667265.1 Algibacter sp.
TTATTATTCCAGATAGTGTAGTCACCATTGGTTCAGATGCTTTTCAGAATAACGACATAACTACTCTAGTTATAGGTAATAATGTTGTTAGTATAGATGAGGGAGCTTTTGCATTTAATGATTTACCTAGTGTTACTATTCCAAATACCGTTATTAGTATAGGTGATGGAGCTTTTGTTCAGAATAACACTATGCAAACTTTAGTGTTGGGAAACAATGTTGAAACTATAGGTGAATTTGCATTTCGATTTAATAGTATTGATAATCTTAATATACCTAATAGTGTAATTAGTATTGGTCAATTAGCATTTCAAGATAATCAAATGACTAGTTTAGTTTTAGGTAATAATTTAGAAACAATTGGTGATCAAGCTTTTAACGGTGCTAATAATATAAGTAACATTACAATACCTGCAAGCGTTACAACAATGGGCGTAAATGTATTTGGGTCAGGATTAACCGATGTAACTTCATTATCTACAACACCACCAACAATCATAACTGGTGGTACAGATACTTTTTCTGGACTTCGTAGTAACATCCATTTACACATTCCTGCTGGTACAATGGGAGCTTATGTTACAGATTCTGGAGCATTATGGACAGGTTTCAACCCAGTCACTGAAGATGCAGGTTTAAGTACTTCAGATTTCGAATTGGCTCATGATATAAAAATTATTTCAACAACTGATAAAGTTGAAGTTAAGCATTCAAACAACATAAGGCTTGAGCAATATAATATTTATAGTATATCTGGAGCTAAAATAAAAGAAGGAAAAGAAAAGACTATTAATGTAAATACGCTTTCAAACGGTATCTATATTTTAGAAATGGTATTTAATGAAGGCCGAATTGCTAAAAAGTTTGTAAAGTAAGAATTAATGAATTTAAACAACCAATTATAATATTTTATTAACCCCCAAACCTATTAAAGATGAAAACCTTATTTAAATTAATCAACCTATTTGTATTAGCTTTATTACTATCCACTTTTAGTTGTAGTAACGACGATGATACCCAAGTTGTTATAAACCTTCAAGATTTAGAGGTAACAATTGACGAAAACCCTTCCGATGAACAAGTAATTGGCACCGTTCAAAATGATGGTAATAGCTCATTAACTTATAGTATAAGCACACAAACACCATCTGGAGCTTTAATTATAAATGCTAGTACTGGAGAATTAACTGTTGCAAATCCTGAATTATTCGACTTTGAAACAAATACAATAATTACAGCAACAGTTTCTGCTGATGAAGCAGTAAATACTTCAACAGTAACTATTAACATTAATAATGTAATTGAAACAAATGCTCAAGACTTTACTGCTTCTGTTGATGAAAATCCAACAAACGGCGATTCTTTAGGAACCATACTAGCATCAGGAGACAACACATTAAGTTTTAGTATTAGTTCTCAAACTCCAGCTGGAGCTGTTGCCATAAATTCTAGTACAGGAGAGTTAACCGTAGCCGAAGCTACTTTATTCGATTTTGAAACAAATCCTGCAATAACAGCAAACATAGCAGTTGATAACTCAGGAAATATTGAAACGGTAATGGCTACTATTAGCCTTAATAATGTAGATAATATTGCCCTACTTTTATCAACTTCTCTATCAAATTACAATGCGGCAAGTATAGGAGATTGGATTATTGTAACAGAGACAGAATATGATAATTTAGCTAATAATTTAAATAATATTACAAGAGCAGGAACAACAGTAGCAGAATATAGCAATACATATTCTTCTCAAACTACTGGCGCTCTTATATTTTCAAATTATACCAACACAGCATTAATTCCAAACAATGGTTATGTAATCGCTTTTAAATATAAAGTTTATATTGCAACCAATAAAACAGGTGTTAAAATTAAGCAATCTAGTACTGCAAATAACACTGGTTTCTCAGATTTAGGAAACGCATTACCATCACATTCTGGTTCTTCTCAAGACATCTTTTTTGTGTTAAAGGGTAATAATACGCCTGTTACTGCAAATGGTTATTTAGGGTTTGATCAACCTGGAGGTAGTATGTTTTTATATAATATTACGTCGGGTAATGGTGCATATTGGGCTTCGTCCAATGCTTCAAGTTTAAATGGTCAATTTGCTAATCAACAGGTATTTTATCAAGGATTAAGTACAACGCAAATGCAATGGTAATCATAAGGTTATGTTAACCTTTAGCTTAATCATAACATTGTTGATGCTGTTTAAGGGATTAAATTTATAAAAATAAAGAGTCCCTCAGAGCTCTTAACTTTGCGTGGCTCTTTATTTTAAAATGAATAGTTATAAACTAAGGATTATAAGACTGAATTAATAAAGTCATATTACAATGCTAAATTTACGTTTCATTTCATCATTACTTTTACTTTTAGTTTGCTTTAAATCTTACAGTCAGGTAGGTATAAATACTACTAATCCAAATGCTACGTTGGACATAAGAGTTTCAAACCAAGCAACACCAGCAAATAATGATGGATTATTAATACCTAAAATTGATAATTTTCCCACCGTCAATCCAACAGCGGCTCAAAATGGGATGCTAGTTTATCTCACAACAGATGGCACCTTTTATTACTGGGAAAACAATACCATTGCCTGGATCCCACTAAGTTCAGGAGGCAATGTGGATCGTATAGATG
>NZ_JBATHX010000346.1:0-3813 GCF_049667265.1 Algibacter sp.
GAATTGGAATTCAATGCTTTTCCATACAAAGAATTGATTGAGTATAATATTAAGGGAAATATCATTAAAACAATAGAGTTCAGCATTTACGAGGATTTGAAAGGAAAAACAATTCACGAAAAAGCAACTACTCATTTCAAGTACGACAAATGGAATAATGTGATAGAAATTCATCGAGAATTTGAACCAAAACAAGAGTTTCCAATAATTATCATTGGTGGACCAGCCAAATACGAATTTGAATACTTTAGGTATAAATACAACAAAAATGGACTTTGGACTAAAAAGTATAAAACAGTCGACGCAAAAGAAATTTTAGTTGCAAAAAGAAAATATAAATAACGAAAGCACAACACCGTGCCTGCCTGCTGGCAGGCACGGTATAATTAATCCGCCAGAGGCGGATAGGTTGCTTAGGGCCTGTGTGTAATGGGAAAATCCTCTACGCCAAAAAGCGTGGCAGGCCGGATTTCCCTAACGTTCGGTTTCCTTTTACTAAATTAGTTGCTGAATCACGCAACTAACCATACACAACAACGTTGTAAAACATCTTCTAACAAAGAACAATATTTAAGCGTTTTTCTTGTTGGCAAAATTAAAAATTATGCGACAGCGAAAAACTACACTTAACCAATCGAAAAAATAGTAAATAAGAGTTTCTTTTAATAGGTGCTACTATTTTAAAATAACCGAAATTTGTGTTAGCAGATTACTAGCTAACTAACTTAGAATTGGGCTAGTCTTTATTGTATAATTATAGTCTTAAAAAATTGATATATGCGTTTACGTATAAGCTGTGACCTAAAGTTTGAGATTTTTGAGCCAACTCCATTTATTCTTATGTTAAGGCCACGTAGTGGTAGCCAACAATGGGTAGAAAGCGAGGTATATAAAATTACACCAAGTACGCCGGTTTTTGAATTCACGGACAATTATGGCAATCTGTGTCAACGATTAATTGCCCAACCTGGAATGTTCTCAATTTCTACTTCTTCAGATGTTGTAACCTCTAATTTTATAGATCAAGGCTTTGGTGCACCATTTATTGAAATCCAGAATTTACCGGACGCCGTGCTAAGTTATCTTTTACCAAGTAGATACTGTGAGTCTGATCTTTTTAATCAAATAAGTGCAGCTATTACTGAAGGCCAATTAATGGGCTACAACCAAGTTTCAGCAATTACAAATTGGTTACGCGAAAACATTGAGTATCTACCTGGCAGTAATAATCAACCCTTATCAGCCATTCAAGTTAATAATAGACAGTTTGGTGTATGTAGGGATTTGGCCCATTTGGGTATTGCTCTTTGCCGTAGTTTAAGCATCCCAGCACGAATTGTTGTTGGTTATTTACACAATTTGGAACCAATGGATATGCATGCTTGGTTTGAGGCATATATTGGTAACCGGTGGTATACTTTTGATGCCACTCAAGTAGGCTCTCCAGGAGGTTATGTTATTCTTGGTTTTGGTCGTGATGCTGCCGATGTTGCTATTTTTAATCAATTTGGCACTTTGGTTTCTCCAATTGAAAATCTTGTTAAAGTTGAACTTCACCCTTAAAGTAATTGGGAAAGTAACTTATTTATTTTAAAAAAATTTGCCGGTTGTAAATCGATATATTGTTATTCGTTTATAAACATTTTAACACACCATTGAAGCATCCATATAAAAAAACGTTTTACAACACAACCTATAAACAATACGGGTTTAGGGCTTAAACGAAAGGTTTGCGTATATTTATGAGGTCACGAAATCTCTGGGATTTCGCATTTGACTAGAAAAAAAGTAAAAAGAAAATCAAAAGATTTACCTATGTTTAGCAGATATGTGAAATTATTGAGCACTCCAACCTCCATCCAAAGTAAAGGACGTGCCGGTAATTGTTGTAGAAGTCTCTTGTGCTAGTAATAATGCCATGTCAGCAATGGCAGAAACAGGTACAAACTGTTTCACGGCTTGTTTTTTTAACATTACTTTTTCTACCACCTCCTCTTCGGTCATTTGATGTGCCTTGGCTTGATCTTTTATTTGACCTTCGACTAATGGTGTTTTTACATACCCCGGACAAATTGCGTTACATGTAATATTAAATGGGGCGCCTTCTAATGCTAAAACTTTGGTCAATCCGATAACACCATGTTTTGCCGCTACATAGGCCGATTTAAATTCAGATGCTCGTAAGCCATGAACAGAAGAAATATTAATAATTCTACCAAATTTTTGAGCTTTCATTTGTTTCCAAGCTGCTTTTGACGCATAAAAAACAGCGTTCATGTTGATAGCAATGATATCGTTGTACTTGGAATTTGGAAAATCTTCGATGGGAGATACATATTGGATACCTGCATTATTGACTAACACGTGCAAGTACCCAAATGTACTTATGGTCAGTTTTATTAGTTCTTCAACGGCTTCCGGTTTTAGCAAATTGGCATTTAAAAAAGCAACTTTAACCTTGTATTTATGTCCTATTTCTTGGGCAATCTCTTTACCATTTGGTTCTAATCCATGAAACATAATTTGATAGCCTTCTTTAGCAAATTGACTGGCTATAGCTAAACCAATACCGCTAGTGCTTCCAGTGATAAGAACGGTTTTATTCATTTTCTAAAAATCTTTTAAGTACTAAATTAAATGCATCCGGTTGATCAATAACAACGCCATGTCGCGAATTTGCTATTACGCTTAAACTAGCGTTAGGCATTTTTTTAACGTAAGCCTCCTTAAATGCAACGGGCGTATAATCCATATCAGATGCCACTACAAGAGTTCTTGTATTAATGTCTTTAAGTTTGTCTCCTAATCCCCATGCCATTAAAGTTACAAAGGAGTTGTAATAAGCATTATAGTCATTATTTTTGCAGCGTGCTTCAAAAGCATGTCTTAAATCTACTTGATGCGGTTCCGGAAACATATTAAATGCAATATCTTTTGCTAATAATTCCAACCCATTGGTCTCTAAAAAACGTGTTCTGTTCTTTAAGAGTTCGTCACCAATACTACCCATATCGTTAAAATCCGGTCCACTATTTACTATTACCAAATTCTCTACATAAGTTGGATAGCTGGAGGCCATTTGAAATGCCACAGCGCCACCCATTGAAAAACCAACAAAGGTTGCGGTTTTGATTTGTAATTGATCTAAAAAGCCTTTTACGTCTTCTGTCATCAACGCCACTCCATAAGCGTTTTTGGGTTTTGAAGAGTCGCCGTGGCCTCTTAAATCTAGAGTTATAACACGAAAATTATTTGAAAAGAATGGGACTTGTGCGTCCCAATCCTTTTTTGTTGATCCTAATCCGTGAAGTAAAAGAAGCACTTTACCGTTTCCATATTCTTCATAATCAAGTTCTATATCATTAACTTGTATTTTCGACATGGTTTAGTGTCCTAATTAGTTGCAGCGGTTTTATTTTTAAAGAAGTTTACTTTATATTTCAATTCAAACGAAATCAAAGTTTCTATAACTGGAGATGCTACAAATTCTCGCACTTCCGCATTGAAAAGGTTTGTAATACTTAAACCCAAAGATAGACTTTCTGAAAAATTATATCCTGCATTGGCATCCACAGTGAATCCGCCAAGTTGTCCGTAATTCCATGTTCTACCAACTCTTGTATTTTCAACTATTTCATTTACACCATCACCGTCTTGATCTTGTGTTTCAGCAGCAACATTTATTCCAGAGAAGAAATCATATTTTTGAACGTATCTACCGTACATAGAACCGTAAAATTTACCATTATTGTAGTGAAATCCTAAACTAAATTTATGGTTTGGAGTATTGATAGGCAATTCACTTTCCAACAC
>NZ_JBATHX010000347.1:0-9657 GCF_049667265.1 Algibacter sp.
ATTGAAGACGAAATTCCTGCGCAAAAAATCCTCAAAAATTTTATTGCCAAAATTCCTAGTTTGGAATTGGTTGATACGTTTAAAGCCGCCATTGAAGCCAATAAGTTTTTAAATTCTGAAACGGTTGATATGGTTTTTTTAGATATTAATTTACCAGATATGTCTGGGCTCGATTTTATAAAAACCATTAAAAACCCACCCGCAATTATTATGACAACCGCATATTCTGAATATGCTGTGCAGAGTTTCGAATTAGATACCATTGTGGATTATCTGGTGAAACCGTTTTCATTCGATAGATTTTTGAAGGCCATTAATAAGGTGAAAGAACGACATAAAATCCCTGAAAATGAATCCGAAAACCATTCAGAAACCATTTTTTTAAACGTCGACAAAACGCTTCATAAAATTGTATTAAACAAAATATTATACATCGAATCCGAAAGGAATTATATTACGGTGGTTACCCAAAACCAAAGGCTATCCTATATTGATTCCTTGAAAAATTGGAATGCAAAACTTCCTAAAAATCGTTTTATCCAAGTGCATAAATCCTTTATTATTAATATTTTATTCGTTAGTAAAATATCGGGAAATGTATTGTTTATAAAAGACAACAAAATTCCAATAGGAAGAACCTATAAACAAGAATTGCTTAAAAAATTAGGCGTGTAAAATTTATTTGGTATTAGTATCTTTACTTAATGCAGCACATTTCAAAACTTCCTGAAGTAGGAACCACTATTTTTTCTGTGATGAGCGGATTGGCAAATAAGCACAACGCCATTAATTTATCGCAAGGATTTCCCGATTTTGGTAGCGACCAAAAGCTAATCGATTTGGTTTGTAAAGCAATGAATTCCGGATACAATCAATATGCACCAATGGCTGGCAATTTTGAATTGCGGGAAGCCATCGCTAAAAAAATGGAAGCTTTATATAATACATCCTATCATCCAGAAAATGAAATTACTATTACTGCAGGAGCAACTCAAGCTATTTCAACAATAATTTCCGCATTTATAAAACCAAATGATGAAGTTATTATTTTCAAACCTGCGTATGATAGCTATGAACCTGGAATCAAACTAAATGGCGGTAAAGTGATTCCATTACAATTGAAAGCGCCAGATTTTAGCGTCGATTGGAAGGCTGTCAAAGAAAAAATTAATAGTCAAACAAAAATGATTATTATCAATACGCCTCATAATCCGAGTGGCATGATCTTTTCAAAAGAAGATATGTCGGAATTAGAGCGTATTACTAAAAACACCAACATTATTGTGTTGAGTGATGAGGTTTATGAACATATGATATATGATGATGAAAAACACCAAAGCGCCTGTTTGTTTCCAGATTTAAAAGCACGAAGTTTTGTGGTAGCTTCATTTTGCAAAACCTTCCATAACACCGGTTGGCGAATTGGCTATTGTTGCGCACCAAAAGAACTTATGGAATTGTTTTTGCAAGTGCACCAATTTAGTATTTTTTGCGTTCACCATCCAACACAAAAAGGCATTGCAGATTACATGCAAGAACCAAAACATTACTTGGAATTGGCATCATTTTATCAGAGAAAAAGAGATTTATTTTTGAGCCTTATTAAAGATTCTCGATTTACTTTTACACCTTCAAAAGGCACTTATTTTCAGGTGTTGAATTATTCAAAAATCACACAAGAATATGACGTTGATTATGCAAAAAGGCTGACTAAAGAATTTGGATTGGCGTCAATTCCTTTATCCGTTTTCAATGAAAATAATCTTGATAATAAAGTGCTTCGTTTTTGTTTTGCAAAGAAAGATGATACTTTAAAAAAAGCAGCAGAAATTTTATTGAAAATTTAAGTTACTTTTTGAATATATTTGAGTCTAATAAATAGAATTAATATTTAAAAAAATAAAATGATGAAATTTTTAGTAGTAATGCTTTTTCTAGGATTTGGTTTTCTAGTTAATGCACAAGAGGTTACTTTTAATGGCGTGTCTTACGAAATTAAGAAAGACAAAATTTTTAAGGCAGGTGAAGATGTGACTAATAGCTTAGATGAAGCCGAAAAAGAGGATATTTTAGATGCTTTCGATAAAAAAATGGACGAAATTAAAGAGGAAGAAGATGCTCAAAAACAAATAGCGAAAGCTGAAAAAGAACAACAAAAGGCGGAAAAAGAGCAAGAAAAGGCGGAAAAAGAACAGAAAAAAGCAGAAAAAGAACAGAAAAAGGCTGAAAAGAAGCAAAAACAGGCTGAAAAAGATTTAAAGAAAATTGAAAAGGCCCAATCTAATTATGATAAATCTGTTAAAAAACAGGAGGATGCCGTTAAGAAATACGACAAACTTAAAAAGAAAGGGAAACTTTCACCTGTTGATGAAGAAAAGTGGTTAAAGAAAATCGATAAGTATAAAGAGGCCTCGGAAAAGGCGAAGAATAAATTATAGTATTTTTCTCTTTTGAAATACCATCAAAAAGCGTTATTTTAATGTTCAGCAAATAAATAGATTTTTAAATGCAAAATGAACTTAAAATAACGCTTTTACAATCTGATTTAGTTTGGGAAAACCCAGAACAAAATCGTACGAACTTCACAAAGAAAATTGATAATATTTCTGAGCAAGTAGATATTATTGTACTGCCAGAAATGTTTACCTCTGGATTTACCATGAATGCTAACAAAGTAGCTGAAAAAATGGATGGTGAAACCGTTTCATGGATGAAGCAATTAGCTTTAAAAACGAATGCCGCTTTGGTTGGAAGCTTGGTTGTTTCAGAAAATAATGCGTTTTATAATCGATTGGTATTTGTAGAGCCATCGGGTGTTGTAACACATTATGATAAGCGCCATACATTCACTTTAGTTGGTGAGGATAAGGTTTACTCAGCGGGTTCAAAAAAGCTTATATTAGATTTTAAAGGCTGGAAAATTTGCCCTTTAGTTTGTTATGATTTGCGTTTTCCAGTTTGGGCAAGGAATACGGAAGATTATGATGTTTTATTATATGTGGCAAATTGGCCAAAACCTAGAATTTCTGCCTGGGATGCTTTATTAAAAGCACGTGCTATCGAAAATATGTGTTATTGTATTGGTTTAAACCGCGTGGGCGTTGATGGTGTTAATTGTACATATTCTGGTCATTCTGCAGTTTATGATGTGCTTGGCGAACAATTAACGCCGATAAAACCTAATACCGAACAATCGCTCATAGTAATTTTAGAAAAAAGACACGTTGAAGCTTATAGAAACAAACTTAAATTTTTAGATGATAGAGATACGTTTAGTATTATTTAAATTGAAGTGTTTCTTGAATTCCCCAGTCTGCCCTAATTTCAATTTCTTGAAAATGACTTACTTTTTCAGGTTGTATCTTTTTTAAATAATTACCAGCATCAAATTTTTTATTGCCGTTGGTATCATGAATAATTCTGATAGAATACATACTTGATGTAAGATTTAGAAAATCTACAGCACCTTCTTTATCCACATATTTTTCAACCTTAACTTCACCTTTTTTATCAGTAAGTTGAATTATTAAAGGATAAGTAGCGTTTACTAAAACGAATCGGGCATAGCCAAAATCGGATGCTTTTTTGGTTTTTAATCCTAAGTTTAAGGTGTCTTTATTAATATCTCCGAAAAAATCTTCAAAAGCTTCAGGGAGTATTTTAATTTTATAATTATTGTCTTCTGTTTTAGCAAATTGAAGTAAATACGTGTTCTTTATAGAGTCAAACGCTGTTGTAAAAGAAACGGCTGTAGAATCTTTATCCATCATTGAAACTTTGGATGCATCAAATTTTATTATTGGCGTAGTTCCTGAAATTTTAAAATCTTCATCTAAGCTAATAGTGCCAGAAGGTGATGTTCCTATTGTTAAAGAGTCTCTTTTTTGTTCACTAATTCTGGCGGTAAATTCCTTTTCATAATCATTTTTTGAAACCTTAAAATTCAATGAATCTACTTCCTCTAGTCTTGGTTTGTACCAGTAATTTAAAGTATCTGTCTTTGGGTCTTTCGTTATGCGATATTCAAATTCAGGAGGTGTTTCAGATACAATATCAATCTTCATTCCGTTATAATCACCTTCATACCCAAAAGCAATTTTTTCACCAGAAATTAATCGCGGTCGGGTTGCACTAAAGTCTCTGTCCTCTTTAAAAAGCCTTAGTGTATATGAAGAATCTGTTGGAACTTGAATAAAACTTTTATAAAAGCCAATTTGGTCTGTTTTCTGCTGAAATTTATTATCACCATTACCATCTTTTAAGGCCATTAAAAGGTATTTTCCAGGTTTCAGGTTTTCAATTGAAAATGTGGTAACACTATCCAAAGTGTTGGTAATGTATTTGGGTGTTTCTTTATAAATAATAGAATCTGTAAATGTTGAATCAACTTCATATAACGCCACATTTACAAAAGTTTCAGGTTCGGTTTTTAGGGCATCAACAATATTTCCTTTTACTGAAAGCGAATCAATATAATCACCTGTTGAAAGCACATATCTGTAATATGGATAGGGGTTGCTTTCGTTATTATCAGTTATACTATTTCCAAAATTAAAAGCATACGTAGTATTGGGTTGAAGCGTATCGTATATTTTAATGGTTATGTATTTGCTAGCACCACTCATTGGCGAAACATCTGGTGCCGTTTTCATGGGTGGCGAAATAATAAGCTGCTTTTTTAAGTCTTTTACTTTGATATATTCATCAAAATAAACTCTAATTTCATCACCCTTAAAATTGGTAGAATAATTTTCTGGTTCAGATTTTATAATACTAGGCGGTGTTACGTCTTTTGGGCCGCCATCTGGGGTTCCTCGGTTCGCGCAGTTTATAAAAACTAAGCCAATAATAATGGCAATAATAAAATTTGAAAGGGTCTTTTTCATTAACAGCTTTAATTTTTAACAAAAGTACATGATTTTTTTTGTTCTGAAATTCTTAAAAACAGAATGAAAATAATCATGGACTAACAAAGTGATTACTGAAGTGAAACAAAATTTTGTATTTTTTTAAAGCAAAATTTGGTTCTCCACAGAAGAAACCTACATAAATTCGGCTAAAAAATATAACGAAACAAAACTTAAGCTATTGCCATGGTAGCAATGCTAATTTTTATGTTTTTGGCTTGTTTTAAAACCGAAATACAGGCTTCGAGTGTGGCTCCAGTAGTAATCAAGTCGTCCACTATTAAAATGTGTTTATTGTGAATAGCATCCATGTTTTTAAGCGTAAATAATTCGTCGGGATTTATCCATCTAGAAATCCTGTTTTTGTTGGTTTGCGATTTGGTGTTAGTGATTTTCACTAGTACATCGTCTATATAATCAACCTCTAAAGCCTTCGCTATTTGTTGCCCGAACATGGCAACTTGGTTATAACCTCTTTTTTTAAGTTTGTTTTTATGAAGCGGAACAGGGATTACCACATCAATACTATTATATGCTTCAAGGGTTTTTAATTCGCCTCCAAGCCAATTTCCTAGTACAAAACCAATTTGTTCGTGGTCCTTATATTTCAGATTATGAATAAGGCGCTGCACATTTCCTTTTTTTTCAAATCTGAAAAGCGCTGTGCCATTTTCAACTTCGGCACGACCATAAAGCACCTTTTTTACGCTGTCGTTATTATCAAAATGAAAATTGGTAACTGGTAAATCGTGTCTGCAATCTAAACAAATGGTGTCCACACCGTCAATTAACAGGTTATTGCACGCATTGCATACCTTCGGAAAGAACAAATTAACGATAGATTTCAGCATTATTTAAAAATGTAGTCTTGTAAACTTAATTATTTTTCACAAAAAGACGTTTGTTTTAATCGGTTTTTTATTTTTGCACCATGGCAAATCAAGATGATCAATTTAAGAAGGTAATTTCACATGCAAAGGAATACGGATATGTATTTCAAAGTAGTGAAATTTATGACGGTTTAAGTGCAGTTTATGACTATGCACAAAACGGCGCAGAATTAAAGAAAAATATACGCGACTATTGGTGGAAAGCCATGGTGCAAATGAACGAAAACATAGTTGGAATAGATGCTGCAATATTTATGCATCCTACAACTTGGAAAGCGTCTGGGCACGTTGATGCTTTTAACGACCCATTAATAGATAATAAAGATTCGAAAAAGCGTTACAGAGCTGATGTTTTAATAGAAGATTATTGCGCTAAAATTGAGGCGAAAATAGACAAAGAAGTTGCTAAAGCTGAAAAACGTTTTGGTGATGCTTTTAATAAAGAAGAATTTGTTTCCACCAACGGACGTGTAGTTGGCTATCAAGAAAAAATAAATAGTACGCTTTCACGGATGGCAAAATCTTTAGAAAAAGAAGATTTGGCAGATGTAAAAGCACTTATTGAAGAATTAGAAATTGCAGATCCTTTAACAGGAAGTAGAAACTGGACAGACGTTAAGCAGTTTAACCTCATGTTTGGAACCAAACTTGGTGCGTCTGCTGAAACTGCTTTGGATTTGTATTTACGTCCGGAAACAGCTCAAGGTATTTTTGTAAACTTTTTAAATGTACAGAAAACAAGTCGACAAAAAATTCCCTTTGGAATTGCACAAACTGGTAAAGCCTTTAGAAATGAAATTGTTGCAAGACAATTTATTTTTAGAATGCGTGAGTTTGAACAAATGGAAATGCAGTTTTTTATAAAACCAGGAACTCAAAAAGAATGGTATGAGTATTGGAAAGAGCATAGAATGAAGTGGCATTTATCTTTAGGGATGGGAGCCGATAATTACCGTTTTCATGACCATGAGAAATTAGCACATTACGCTGATGCTGCTGCCGATATCGAGTTTAAATTTCCATTTGGGTTTAAAGAATTAGAAGGGATTCATTCGCGTACTGATTTTGATTTAAAAGCTCACGAAAAATTTTCAGGAAAGAAATTACAATATTTTGACCATGAAGAAAATGCGAGTTATACACCGTATGTTTTAGAAACATCGATTGGTTTGGATCGTATGTTTTTAGCTGTTTTCTCAAACGCTTTACAAGAAGAAGAATTGGAGAATGGAACAACAAGGACGGTTTTAAAATTGCCAAGTGTTTTAGCGCCTGTAAAAGCAGCCATTTTACCATTGGTTAAAAAAGATGGATTGCCAGAAATAGCACGTCAAATTGTTGAAGATTTAAAATGGGATTTTAATGTAGATTATGATGAAAAGGATGCGGTTGGAAGACGTTACAGAAGGCAAGATGCTAACGGAACACCTTTCTGTATAACTGTTGATCATGACACAAAAGAGGATAACACAGTTACCATACGTCATAGAGATTCTATGGAGCAGGAACGCGTTAAAATTGAAGACTTACGAAATATTATTAAGCAAGAAGTCGATGTTCGCTCTTGGTTGATGAAGATGTAAAATTCCTGCGAAAGCAGGAATCTCAATAACAAAAAAATCCCAAGCCATGCTTGGGATTTTTTTATAAATCATGTTTTTTAAAATCGATAGCCTAAAGCTATACCACCACGGCCAACAATTTCAATATCGCTTTGGTCAAGCATATCTCTACCAATACCTAAGTATATTTCTGCAATAAAGCCTCGTTTTGTTACAAACTTAGCGCCTGCAGAAACACCAATAGCCAAATCAGTATATTTCTCACCTCTGTAACTTTCGGTTTGCGTTATGGAGTCGTAACTATAAAACTCATCTTCCCCAGAATGCACCATAGCAAAACCTTCAACAAAAAAGCCTTGTGCATATTTTTGAGAAAAAAAGTGTCTGTAATAAGGCGTAATAGAAAATGTTCGGTACTCGTCTAAACCATCATTATCATCCTCGTCTGAACCAATTCGGGTAAGTAAACCAACACCAAATGCGGACTCTTCATTTATGGTTCGCTCATAACCCACATCAAACCATTTAAAGATAATGAGGTTGGTCATGTTTATTTTTAATTCATTAAAATTTTCTAAGTTGCTCTTGTTTTCTAAAGTTTCTTGAGAAAACATAGTTGCTGAGAATAAAACAGTTATAAGAAATACGAGGTAAGCTTTTTTCATAAGGTTTAGTTTGAAATTTTTTTTAGCAATATTAGTCAATAATTGTACCGATTGCTTGATGTTTTTAATTTTATCTATTCATAAATTATATATGCACTTGCCTATCAATCTGTTGGTCTAATGAAATGAGTGATTCTGTGCGTTGTACACCTGTTATAGTTTGAATTTTTTCATGAAGTAAACGCATTAAATGCGCGTTATCCTTACTCAAAAGTTTAATAAATAGGCTGTAGTTACCTGTGGTGTAGTGGCACTCTAAAACTTCTGGGATACGTTTTAAGGCTCTAACAACATCATCAGTATTTGCTGCTTTATCAAGATAAATACCAACAAAAGCTAAGGTTGTATAGCCTAAAATTTCATGATTGATAATAAATTTTGACCCAGATAAAAGTTTCGATTTTTCCAATTTACGTAATCGTTGATGGATGGCTGCTCCAGAAATCCCAACGTTTCTAGCAATTTCTAAAATAGGTGTTCTGGCATCTGTGGTTAGCGCTCGAAGTATTTTTTTATCGATACCGTCAATGGTTATGGTTTTGTTTTTTTGTTTCATTGAAAACATTTTTGTCATTCCCTTTAACCTGCCTCTCGGAAGACAGCGAAGGGAATCTTTCTTTTTGATTTTTGATTTCAAACTAAAACATAAAAGTAAGTATTTGATTTTAAATTGAAACTATAAATTGCGTTAGGGATTACATAGGAAAGCCCACAGCTGCGCAATTTTTATTGGGGAGCGAGGACTTGTAAAGAAAACCCCAACCCCTTGTGGTAACCTGCCTGCCGGTAGGCAGGCGCCCAAATATTAATTATTTAAAGGATTATAGCCTAAATAAGGCACTTCTTTTTCTTGAAAATGTATGCCGTAATTTTCTAATTCTTTAAGGATAGGTTGGTAAACTTCTTTGGTGATAGGGATTTGCACGCCAGGGGTTTTTATTTTACCGTTTAATATAGCTAGTGTGGCCATAGCAACAGGTAGGCCAACGGTTTTAGCCATGGCGGTATAGGTTTGGTCTTCGCCAAGAACCACCATGCTGGCATCGATTTGGTGTTGTTTTCCATCCAATTCGTAACCGAATTTGTGGTACATTACTATCATGTCCTTGTCGGTTTTGGCTAGTGTCCAGCTATCCATTAATATTTTTTGTAGTATTTCGGCTGGTGTGGCTTTTTTAAGGTTAACTGCTTTATTTGGGTTGAAAATATCCAGTTCTACAAGTTTGTCCCAAACCACATCGTCTTGGTCAATTTTTAGTTGGTGTCTTAATTTGAGTTCCACCGAATCTGATGGGCTGTAGGGTAAAAAGGCATTTACAAAATCGCGATAACTCATATTTTCACTATCGTCAAGGGTGTAGCTATCGTCCGTCATACCTAGGGTTACAAAAATATTCCAAGCACGACTAAAGCCTACGCGTCGCATGGTGCCGCGGTATAAGGTTTTAATTTTTTCTAAACCATAAACACTCTGATATTTTAATGAATCTCTGTTGGCATAGACTTCAAAACGTCCAAAATTATCGATTTCTAAAAATTCGGTGCGTCTGAATAAACGGTGATACGGAATGTATTTATAGGATCCTTCTTGAAGGAATTTTGCGGCGCCACCTTGCCCGGCAACCACAACGTT
>NZ_JBATHX010000348.1:0-2225 GCF_049667265.1 Algibacter sp.
TCCTACAGAAGCATATCTTCTTTTAGTCCCTCCTAAAACACGGATTACTAAAACCTCTTTTGCTCCAGTATTGTCTGCTACTTTTATTCTTGATTCTTGCTGTAACATAATTATTTAGCTCTTTCTAGGATTTCTACTAATCTCCAACATTTAGATTTACTTAAAGGTCTTGTTTCCATGATCTTTACTGTATCACCAATATTGCAATCGTTTGTTTCGTCGTGTGCTACGTACTTTTTCGTTTTTAATACGAATTTTCCATACATAGGATGTTTTACTTTTTTAACTTCTGCAACAACTATTGATTTTTGCATTTTGTTACTAGTAACAACTCCTATACGTTCTTTTCTTAAATTTCTTGTTTCCATCTTTCAGCAGAATTATTGTAATTCTCTTTTAGTTAATTCGGTCGCAATTCTCGCTACAGTTCTTCTTATAGAACGTAATTGAATTGGATTTTCTAAAGGAGATATTGCATGAGCCAATTTTAGGTCTGAATAACTCTTTTTTGTTTCACCAAGTTTCTCTTGTAACTCAGCTACAGATAATTCTTTAATTTCTGATTGTTTCATCATCTTAAATTATTATGCTTCGTAATCGCGAGCGATTAAAAACTTAGTTTTTACTGGTAGCTTTTGTGCTGCTAAACGTAATGCTTCTTTTGCAACGTCTAATGGCACACCACCAACTTCAAATAACACGCGACCTGGTCTACATACAGCTACCCATAATTCAACGGCACCTTTACCTTTACCCATACGTACCTCAAGAGGTTTTTTAGTGATAGGCTTGTCTGGAAATATTTTAATCCAAAGTTGACCTTCTCTTTTCATGTAACGAGTAGCGGCAATACGAGCTGCTTCAATTTGACGAGCTGTAATAAACGTAGCGTCTAATGCTTTTATTCCAAAAGTTCCGCTTGAAAGTTGATGACCTCTACCAGAGATCCCTTTCATGCGTCCTTTTTGTTGTTTACGAAATTTTGTTCTTTTAGGCTGTAACATTTTTCTTTACTTTATAAAAAATTACTTTCTACGACGAGGTCCTTTGTTTCCACCACGTCCTGCGGCTCCACCTTTTCCTTGCTTCTTAGATAATCCAACAAGCGGAGAAAGCTCTCTTTTACCATATACTTCACCTTTCATGATCCATACTTTAACACCCAATCTACCATAAGTAGTGTGTGCCTCAACTAAAGCATAGTCAATATCGGCTCTAAAAGTTGATAAAGGAATACGTCCTTCTTTGTAGTGTTCAGAACGTGCCATTTCAGCTCCATTTAAACGACCACTAATTTGGATTTTAATTCCTTCAGCGTTCATACGCATTGTAGCAGCAATAGCCATCTTAATTGCACGTCTGTATGAAATTCTATTTTCAATTTGACGAGCGATACTTGATCCTACTAAAAATGCATCTAGTTCAGGTCTCTTAATTTCAAAGATGTTAATCTGAACTTCCTTTCCAGTAATTTTCTTAAGTTCTTCTTTTAACTTGTCTACCTCTTGGCCACCTTTTCCGATAATAATACCAGGTCTAGCAGTAGTGATAGTAACGGTTACAAGTTTTAAAGTTCTTTCGATTATTACTCTACTTACACTAGCTTTAGATAAACGCGCGTGAACGTATTTTCTAATCTTATCGTCTTCGGCAAGTTTATCACCATAATCGTTTCCTCCGTACCAGTTAGATTCCCATCCTCTGATAATTCCTAAGCGATTTCCGATTGGATTTGTTTTTTGTCCCATACTCTTATTAAGCTTGTGTGTTATTGTTAGCTCCAACCACTAATGTTACATGGTTTGAACGTTTTCTAATTCTGTGTGCACGACCTTGAGGCGCTGGACGTAATCTTTTTAACATAGATCCGCTGTCAACTTTAATCTCCTTCACGATTAATTCTGCAGATTCAACATCAGCATCCTCATTCTTGGATTGCCAGTTAGCGATAGCTGATAATAACAACTTCTCTAAACGACCAGACGCTTCTTTTTGGTTGAACTTTAAAATATTTAGTGCATTTTCTACCTTTTCACCTCTTACTAAATCGGCTACTAAGCGCATTTTTCTTGGTGATGTAGGACAGTTATTAAGTTTTGCAAAAGCAACATGCTTTTTTGCTTCCTTAATAGCGTCTGCCATTTGTTTTTTACGACTTCCCATAGCTTACTACTTTTTACCTTTATTTTTAGCACCTGCATGCCCACGGAATGAACGTGTTGGTG
>NZ_JBATHX010000349.1:0-3752 GCF_049667265.1 Algibacter sp.
GGTAGTTTTACAGTCATCTCGCCTTCAATAACTTGCATAGTTTCGTGTGTGGAAGTTCCGAATTCATAGGTGCCAGCTTCCATAACACCAACCGTGGATTTTCCAGTTGCAGATGTGTAACCCAATGATTTTACCTGGCCCTCAAAATATTCGTTTGTTGTAATCATAAATAGTTTTTTCGTGCTAAAAATACTATATTTAGTCTTATATAAAATAATTTTTTATGATAAGAAAGTCTTTTTTCTTCGGACTTTTAATTGCTTTAGGAGTTTTACTTTATTTAAATCCAAATTTTAAAACAGTTTCAGCAGGTGTAGCAATTTTACTGTTTGGAATGATAATGCTTGAAGAAGGTTTTAAAGTTTTCACCAAAGGTCCGTTACAAAACATCTTAAAAAAAGCCACAAATAAGCTTTATAAAAGTATTATGGCAGGAGCTTTTGTTACTGCTTTAATACAGTCTAGTTCGTTAGTTTCTGTAATTACCATATCATTTATTAGTGCCGGGTTAATTACGTTGGCAGAAGGCTTAGGTTTAATATTTGGAGCTAATATAGGAACCACAGCTACGGCTTGGTTAGTGGCAGGTTTTGGACTTAAAATAAAAATATCGGCCTTGGCAATGCCTATGCTCGTTTTTGGAATTATTTTTTCTTTTCAAAAAAAGGTGACATTTAAAGGCATCGGAAATGTTTTGGCTGGCTTAGGTTTTTTCTTTTTGGGCATCCACTATATGAAAGAAGGATTTGATGTTTTTAAGGAATATATAGATTTAACTGAATACGCCGTTTCTGGATTTTTAGGCGTATTAATTTATACGGGTCTGGGAATAATAATTACAACCATTTTGCAATCTAGTAGTGCCACCTTAGCACTTATTTTAACAGCCTTGGCGGCAGGGCAAATAGAATATGAAAATGCGTTGGCACTTGCTATTGGGGCAAATATAGGAACCACTATAACAGCTATTTTAGGGGCGTTAAACTCGAATAGTGCAGGGAAAAGGTTGGCTGTTGCCCATTTTATTTTTAATGGTATTACTGGTTTAGTGGCAATGGCTTTAATATTTCCCCTAGCAAAACTGGTAAATAATTTGTCTGAGATCCTAAATATAGCTTCCGAAAATTACACTTTAAAACTGGCTGTATTTCATACTATATTTAATGTTTTAGGGGTTGTTTTAATGATTCCGTTTATTAAAAGGTTAGAACGTTTTTTAATGCGCTTCTTTAAAGAAACTACGGATAAAGATGTTGATGAACCAAAATATCTCAATGAAGCTGCATTAAAATTTCCTGGTTCTGCAATATCTGCTTTAGTAAAAGAGTCGAAATATCTATATAAGAATAGCGTATTTGAAATAGTAGCTCATGCCCTAAATATCCACAGAGAAGACATAAAATCAGGAGAAAAACTTAAAACAATTATAAAGAAATCTAAAACTGATTTTAAAACAGATATTGAAGATTTATATTATACTAAAGTGAAAACCATTTATGGAGAAATTATAAAATATGCCTCGACCGCTCAAGGCAGTTTAAACTTAAATAATAAGCAAATAAAGGCCATAATGGCTATTAAAATTGCCAATAGAAAAATGGTAGAAATAATTAAAGATGCTCGAGAGCTGAATAAAAATATTACGCTAGTTTTAAATATGGACAATAAATATTTGCAAAAAGAATACGATAGTTACAGAAAAAAATTAACCGAAGTATTAAGAGTTATTTATTTGTTTAGAACTGAAAATGAAGCTGAAAAATATGAAATTAAATTAAAAGAACTAAAAAAGGAAGCCAAAGCAAGTGTTAGAAAGAGTAACAAATCTATAGATAAATTAATAAGAAAAAATTTAATCACCGCCGAAATGGCATCATCACTATTTAATGATTATACCAACGTGAATGATATGGTTAAAAAATTAATTGATGTTGCCGAATTACTGTATGGTAAAAAAGATACCTTATTAGATAATGAATAACCCCAAACGGTATTTGATAATTATTAAAAAATGAGGCAAGAATTACGAGAAGTAGCTCAAGTATTTTTTAAGTTAGGGTGTTTTGCTTTTGGCGGACCAGCTGCGCATATTGCCATGATGGAGGATGAAATTATTGAGAAGCGTAAATGGATGACTAGAGATTATTTCTTAGATTTAATAGGAACTACGAATCTCATTCCAGGACCAAATTCTACCGAAATGACCATGCATTGTGGTTATGAACGTGCAGGTAAAGCCGGACTATTTGTAGCTGGGATAGCCTTTATTTTTCCGGCAACTATTATTACCGCATTACTTGCGTACCTGTACGTGAAATATGGCGAGTTGCCTCAGGTTGAGCCATTTATTTATGGGATTAAGCCAGCAGTTTTAGCCATCATAGCCTCTGCTATCCTGAAACTTGGAAAAAAAGCCATAAAGAGTACAGAACTCATTATTCTTGGGGTATTAGTATTATTAGTAAGTCTTTTAGGCGTTAATGAGGTTGTTGCTTTATTAAGTGCTGGTGTTTTTGGCATGTTGTATTTCTATTTAAAATCTAAAACGAAATCTCACCTCAATGCCATTTCGCCGTTTCTTTTATTATTTGGTTTTCAAACAACTCTGGTTAAAGTTTCTACCTTGAAACTCTTTTTAATTTTCTTAAAAGTTGGCGCCATTCTATATGGAAGCGGCTATGTGCTTTTTGCTTATTTAGATGCAGAATTAGTAACTCGTGGTTTATTAACCAGAGCGCAACTTATGGATGCCATTGCTATTGGACAATTTACACCTGGGCCTGTTTTGTCTACATCAACTTTTATTGGATATCAACTTTCAGGATTTACAGGTGCCTTAGTGGCTACCTTAGGAATCTTTTTACCATCGTTTTTATTTGTGTTGATTCTCAATCCGTTTATCCCAAAAATGCGACAATCGAAAATGCTGAGGTATTTTTTAGATTCCGTTAATGTTGCTGCGGTAGCTGTAATGCTTGCAGTATTAGTAATAATGACTAACGAAATACTATTGGATTGGAAAGCTATAATTATTGCTTTATTAGCAACATTTTTTGTCTTCAAAACTAAGGTAAGTACTATTTGGGTTATTATTGTTGGTTCGGTTGTTGGGTATATTTTAATAAGCTTATTCTAAACAAAAAAGCTACCAGTATAAGTGGTAGCTTTTAATAAAATTGTTATGTTTAGTTTACTTAGGGTCTTCAATAGTTGCTGGAGTAACAGAACTATCATGAGCCTGATGATACTCTTCTAAGAGGTTCATGGTGGCCGTTAATAAATCTTTTGTCTCTGACAATAAACTAAAGTATAAAGTTGTGTTTTTCGGACTTGACTCTTCCGTTCTAGTACGCTCTATCTGTTTTATTATTTTAGAGGTTACTAGTTCCAAAATTTCTTTTTTTCTTCCAAGAATAACTCCAATCTGGTCGAAAGAACTTGATTTAAATGCCTCTTGAGTATTATTAAAGAATAAATTAAAACGCTCGTCAATTTCTTTGAGCTCTTTAATTTGGCTAAACTTTAATTTTTTATGATTATTATTAACATGCTTAAAGCTAACTTTAGAAATATACTCTAAAGATTGTGTCATATCCTGTAAATATCCTAAAATATTGATGTAAAAACCACTAGCATTTACACTAGATTCATCTAAGTTTTTAATGAAATAGAAAATATTGTCTCTAAGGGCATCTACTTCTTCAGTTAATTTAAGTACTTGCTTTTTATTCTTTTTAAGAAGCGCTGTGTCT
>NZ_JBATHX010000350.1:0-10561 GCF_049667265.1 Algibacter sp.
CAATTTGAAAACCCTTTTAAAAGCATTCAGAATGTAAGCAAAAAAATAATTAAATATAATCGTGAGGATGGTTTAGAACTTTCCGGAACCCTTTATTTACCAACCAATTATACGGAAGGCGAAAAATATCCCATGATTATGTGGGCATATCCTGAAGAATTCAAAGATAAAAGTAGCGCAGGCCAGAATACTAAAAACTCAAATGAATTTACCTACCCTTGGTATGGCTCGCCAATTTATTGGGTAACAAAAGGCTATGTCGTTTTAGATGATGCCTCCTTCCCTATTGTTGGCGAGGGCGATGAAGAACCTAATGATACCTTTATAAAACAATTAGTATCAAACGCTAAAGCGGCTATTGATGCGGTTGATGACATGGGTTATATAAATCGGGATAAAGTAGCCGTTGGCGGGCATTCCTATGGCGCATTTATGACAGCCAATTTATTATCTCATTCCAACCTTTTTGCTGCGGGCGTTGCCAGAAGTGGCGCTTATAATAGAACCTTAACACCTTTTGGTTTTCAAAGTGAAGAGAGAAACTATTGGGAATCACCAGAAATATATTATAACATGTCGCCATTTATGCATGCCGATACCATGAAAACGCCATTACTTTTAATACATGGTGAAGCCGACAATAATTCTGGTACTTACCCATTACAAAGCGAACGCTATTTTAACGCACTAAAAGGATTGGGCGCTCCAGTAAGGTTAGTAATGCTGCCAAAAGAAAGTCATGGGTATGCCGCAAAAGAATCTGTTTTGCATATGCTTTGGGAACAAGACCAATGGTTCGAAAAGCATTTAAAAGACAACGAATAAGTTATTATTTATAAAAATTAAAAAGGCTGCTAATAATACGAGTAGCCTTTTTTTGTGTCAGTTTGTCACATTTATGCAATTGGCATTTTTGTTGACTATTACTATTGAAACTAAAATTAATCAGATTCCCTCCTTCGAGGGAATGACAAATAATTAAAAATCATGACAAAAGGAAACATTAATGTATCGGTAGAAAACATCTTCCCACTCATTAAAAAATTCTTGTATAGCGACCACGAAATCTTTTTACGTGAGTTAATAAGTAACGGAACAGATGCCACTTTAAAACTAAAGCATTTAACCAGTATTGGTGAAAGTAAAAGTGAGTACGGAAACCCAACAATTGAAGTTAAAATTGATAAAGAAGGCAAAAAACTTCATATTATCGATCAAGGTTTAGGTATGACAGCTGATGAAGTTGAAAAATACATTAACCAAGTCGCATTTTCTGGAGCTGAGGAGTTTTTAGATAAGTACAAAGATTCAGCTAAAGATTCTGGTATTATTGGGCATTTCGGATTAGGTTTTTACTCTGCCTTTATGGTTGCTGAAAAAGTTGAAATTATTACAAAATCTCATAAAGATGAACCTGCTGCACATTGGACCTGCGATGGCTCACCAGAATTTACTTTAGAAGCTTCTGATAGAACCGAAAGAGGTACAGAAATTATACTACATATTGCTGAAGATTCTACGGAGTTTCTTGAAAAATCTCGCATAAGCGCCTTATTATCAAAATACAACAAGTTTATGCCTGTGCCAATTAAATTTGGAACTAAAGAAATAAATGACCCAGCACACAAGCCAAAAACAACAAAAGATAAGGACGGCAAGGAAACTACCGAACCTCACAAAAAAATAACTGTAGATAACATTATCAACAATCCTAATCCGGCGTGGACCAAACAACCAGCCGATTTAAAAGATGAAGATTATAGTAATTTCTACCGCGAATTGTACCCAATGCAATTTGAGGAGCCATTATTTAACATTCACTTAAATGTTGATTATCCGTTTAATTTAACCGGAATTTTATATTTCCCAAAAATGACGGGCGATATGCAAATGCAGAAGGATAAAATTCAGTTATATCAAAACCAAGTGTATGTAACGGATAATGTTGAAGGTATTGTACCAGAATTTTTAACCATGCTTCGTGGTGTAATTGATTCGCCAGACATTCCATTAAACGTGTCGCGTTCATACTTGCAAGCTGATGGTGCTGTAAAAAAGATCTCGTCATACATTACTAGAAAAGTTGCCGATAAATTAAAATCGTTATTCAACAATAACCGTGAGGATTTTGAAGCTAAATGGAACGACATTAAAATTGTGATTGAATATGGGATGCTTTCCGAAGAAAAATTCTTTGAAAAAGCAGATGCCTTTGCCCTTTACCCAACGGTTGATGGTAAATACTATACGTATGACGAATTATTCAATAAAATTAAGGCCAATCAAACAGATAAAGATGGCAAGTTAGTCATCCTTTATGCTTCTAATAAAGATACGCAGCATAGTTATATTGAGTCTGCAAAAGCTAAAAACTATGAGGTTTTATTGTTAGATTCTCCAATAGTATCGCACTTAATCCAAAAATTAGAAAGTACTAAAGAGAACATTACGTTTGCTCGTGTTGATGGCGATAATATTAACAAGTTAATTCAAAAGGACGAAACAACTATTTCTAAATTAGACGAAGAGCAAACCAAAGCATTGGAGGCCTTGTTGAAAGAAGTGATTCCTTCTGAAAAATTCATGGTTCAATTAGAAGCTATGGATAGCAACGAATCGCCTTTTACAATCACCCAACCAGAATTTATGCGTAGAATGAAAGAAATGCAAGCTACTGGTGGCGGTGGCGGTATGAATATGTTTGGCAGCATGCCAGAAATGTACAACCTAGTTGTGAATACAAACTCCGAATTGGTTGGCGAAATTCTAGGTACTAAAACCAAAAAGAAGCAAGAACGTTTAATTACGCAAAGTTTAGATTTAGCACGTTTATCTCAAGGTTTATTGAAAGGTGAAGAGTTAACAAACTTTATTAAACGTAGTTACGAAATGATTAAATAGCATAATATGGTATTCCCTCGAAGGACGGAATCTCATAAATAGAAACAACAAATATTTTCGCTTCTGCGGAATAATAAAAACTAAAAACCACTTTGTTTACAGAGTGGTTTTTTATCAATACAAAAATTTACTATGGAATTATTAGAAAAATTAAAATGGCGTTACGCTACAAAAGCCATGAATGGCAAAAAAGTATCTCAAGAAAAAATAGATAATATTATTGAAGCGGCATCTCTTGCACCTACTTCAAGTGGATTGCAACCTTTTGAGATTATCGTGATTACAAATCAAGAGTTGAAAGAGAAAATCAAACCAATTTCTTGGAATCAGTCTGTTATCTCAGATTGCTCTCACTTATTAGTATTTGCAGCTTGGGATACATATACTGAAGATAGAATTAACAAGATGTTTGACTTAGTTAATGAGGTAAGAGGCTTTAAAAATGAAGGTTGGGAAAATTACCGTCAAATGCTACTAAGCAGTTATCCTCAAAAAGATTCAGAAGTAAATTTTAACCATGCTGCGAAACAAGCTTATATAGCCTTTTCACAAGCTATTGCTGCTGCTGCTTTTCAAGGTGTAGATTGTACACCGCTAGAAGGTTTCGACCCTGATGCCTTAGATGAAATTTTAGACTTAAGAGTCAAAGGACTGAGAAGTTGTGTGATGCTTCCTGTTGGCTATAGAGATACTGAAAACGACTGGTTAGTTAATCTTCCTAAAGTTAGAAAAAGTATAGACGATTTAGTTACGGTTTTAGATTAATACACTTATAAAATAATTTCGCTTTCGCGGAAATAAATAAAGCCACTTTGTGCAAATAGAGTGGTTTTTTGTTTTTACTGAATTTTGAATTCGTCAGAAAAATTGACTAACTTCGTTTAACAATCGATAAAGTTCATTTAAACGGAACTTTAATTTCCCAGTAGGCAACATCATAAAAAACAAAATGCTGTATAATAAGTATGTTAAATTTTTCAAATAATAAATTTCCCTCAAAATGAAATATAAAAAATACATAAAAAACTCAATAAACATCTCTGAAATTGGCCTCGGTGCATGGCAATTAGGACAAAACTCTGGTTGGAAAAGTTTGACGGAAACAGAAGCCATTAAACTTGTTCATAAATCTTTAGATTTTGGAATCAATTTTTTTGATACGGCTCCTAATTATGGACATGGAACTGGAGAGGAACGATTGGGCAACGCACTAAAGGATGTAGACCGTAGTAAAATTGTAATTAACACAAAATTTGGCCATACACATACAGGCACCTTAAACTTTAGTTCTAATTACATAAGGGAATCTTTAGAGGGAAGTTTAAAAAGACTTAAAGTAGAATATGTTGACTCGCTTATTATTCACAACCCACCTTCGGAATATTTTGATGGAAATAAAAATGACCATTACGAAATACTCGAAAGATTAATTGAAGAAGGAAAAATAAAGGCATACGGTGCTTCTTTAGACACTTATGACGATATGAAGTTATTAATGGATACAACAAATTCAAAAGTGATTGAGACATTTTTTAATATCTTTCATCAGGATACTTTGCGCGGATTTGAAACAGCACAAAATAAAGAAGTTGGTATTATTGTGAAAATTCCGCTTGATTCTGGCTGGTTAACTGGCAAATATAATGCTGAAAGTAGTTTTAATGATATTAGAAGTAGATGGTCTAAAGAAGATATTGAAACCAGAGCTAAACTAGTAAATAAAATGAAGTCCATTGTTAAAACAAAAGAAAACCTTGCCCAAATAGCAATAGCTTTTTGTTTAGCTTATGATGCTGTTTCCACAGTTATTCCTGGTAATGTAAATATCGAACAGCTAACAAGCAATGTCCAAAGTACAGATATTTCTATTTCACGGAGTCTTATAGAAAAACTTGAAAAGTTATATCAATCTGAAATTAAAAAACTAAACCTACCTTGGTAATAAAAAGTTTAAAATAAACGTTGCCTAACACCATATAAAGTTAATTGCTAGAACAAGACTACTAACGAAAATCATCGTGGATTTTCTATCTAGTTTGTAGTTGCTTAAACACGCAACTAATCTTATACAAAACGTTGAACAAACCTTTTCAAAAAACTCACCTTCATACTCCTAAATATTTATAACCTTCAATAAAAGATATCCCTATCTTTGTTGCACATAATTTATAAATGGATTTTAGGTTACTTTCTTCACCATTACAAGGGTTTACAGATTTTAGATTTCGCAATGCTTTCCATCACTATTTTGGGGGGATTGACACCTTTTATTCGCCTTATATAAGGCTTAATGGCAAGTTTAAAATAAAGCAGTCGTACCAAAACGATTTATTGATTGAAAACAATACGACTTTAAAGGTTATACCACAAATTATAACGAACGATGCCGAAGAGTTTTTGTTTGTTGCCAAATACGTGCAAAGTTTAGGTTATAAGGAGTTAAATTGGAATTTAGGTTGCCCATACCCTATGGTTGCTAAATCGGGAATGGGTTCGGGTTTGATTTGTAATCCTGAAAAAATTAACAGCATTTTGGATCGTGCACATAAGGAAACTGATATTTTGGTGTCGATGAAAATGCGCATGGGTTATGAAAACGCTGAAGAAATTTTGGAAGTCTTCCCTATTTTGGATAATTATCCGCTTAAAAATATTGCTATTCATGCCAGAATAGGCAAACAGCTTTACAAAGGCTCTGTTGATTTGGTTGCTTTTGAACGTTGCATTACTAGCACGAAACACAAACTATATTACAACGGGGATATTACAAGTGTTGAAAGTTTTAAAAGCATGCAAGCGCGGTTTCCGAGTATAGATCATTTTATGATTGGTCGTGGACTTATTGCCGACCCGTTTTTACCACAAATGATAAAAAACAACACAACTGAATATCCTAAAAACCGTTGGGATATTTTTGAAGAATTCCACAATACCATATACAAACAGTATAACGAATACCTTTCTGGCCCAACGCCGATTAAAATGAAAATGTTAGGGTTTTGGGAGTTTTTTGCGCAGTCGAGTTCTAACCCTCAAAAAACGTATAAAGCCATAAAAAAAGCTAGTAATCCGTTTAAATATCAACAAGCGGTAAAAACCATTTTAAGTAACGAACGAAAATTAATTGGTTAACTTTTATGCTTTGAAAAGTTATACCCAAATTGCATAATTCTGCTATATTTGCACTCGAAAAAAATAATTAAGATTATGAAAAATTTATTAATAATATTTGCATTAGTGCTATTTACATCGTGCAACTCTGATGATTCACCGAAGGATTACACCGTAGAAAACGAACAAGAAATTCAGGCCTATCTTGAAGCCAATAATTTAGTGGCTCAAAAAAGTAGTTCTGGCTTATACTATATTATTGAAACACCTGGTACTGGTGAAAATCCTATTGGCACCGACCGCGTTTTTTTGACTTATAAAGGCTATTATACAAACGGAACCGTTTTTGATGAAAATACTGATGGTGTTTCCTTTGATTATATAAATGGATTAATTATTGGTTTTGCAGAAGGGCTAACCTATCTAAAAGAAGGCGGAAGTGGAAAATTATTTATTCCTTCGAATTTAGCTTATGGTAATTCTGATTATAACGGCATTCCTGGAGGTTCGGTACTAATTTTTGATGTTGAACTAATTTATGTGAATTATACAACAGAAAATGACGAGGAAATCCAAACCTATTTATCTGATAACGATTTAACAGCTGAAAAGACAGATACTGGATTGTATTATACTATTTCCACCGTTGGTGAAGGCGAACAACCTACTGCCACCGATACGGTAACAATTACTTATAAAGGGTATTTTACTGATGATGCTATTTTTGATGAAAGTACTGAAAACGTGAACTTTGCTGTTGATAATTTAATTCCCGGGTTTGCTGAAGGCCTAACGTATTTAAACGCTGGAGGTAGTGGCACTTTTTATGTTCCATCTCATTTAGCATATGGAAATCTTGGAAATTCTAGTATTCCGCGTGGTGCAGTTGTCATTTTTGATGTTGACCTTATTTCTATAAACTAAACGACAAAATTTTAATATCTTACAGAAAACCACTTTGTGTAAATAAGGTGGTTTTTTTAAGAATTTTATTAGGCAATTTTACTTTAGTTGAAATAACAAAACCAGAAATTAAAAAATTATTTAATAAGTAATAAATGAAAATAATTTCAACAAACATAGCAGAGCCAACTACCATTATCTGGAATGGAGAAGAAGTCATTACAGGTATTTATAAAACACCAACAAATCAACCTATTTTTCTAGGTAAAAATGAGGTTAAAGAGGATGAAGTCTCAGATAGAAAAGTTCACGGTGGCGAGTTTAAGGCCTGTTATTTATTTTCAGAAGACCATTATGTTTATTGGAAAAACCGATACCAAAATTTAGTTTGGAATTGGGGCATGTTTGGCGAAAACCTTACCGTTTCTGGATTAAACGAAAAAGAGGTTCATATTGGCGCTATTTATAAATTAGGAAGTGCCCTTATTCAAATTACTCAACCCAGAGAACCTTGTTTTAAATTTGGCGTAAAATTTGGCACTCAGAATGCCTTAAAACAATTTATTAGTCATGGTTTTCCTGGTACTTATGTTCGTGTTTTAGAAGAAGGGTTTGTTAAAACCGGTGATACTTTTGAATTGATTGAAGAAGCAAAAAACAGCATTAGTACATGGCAATTTTTTAATTTGCTTTACAACAAAGAAAAAAACACAGACCATATAAAATTAATTCTTGATAATAATGCGCTTCCAAAACGAAAAAGAGATAAACTGAGAGGCTTTTTAAAGTAGCTTTGAGTTGGTTTGTTATATCTTTGCGACAAACTTTTACAAATGTCTTTTAAAGATTTAAAAATAAGCAAACCCATTTTACGTGCTGTTGCAGAAGCAGGATACGATAACCCAACTTTAGTACAAGAAAAAACCATTCCTCTTGTTCTGGATAAAAAAGATGTTATTGTTTCTGCCCAAACTGGTACAGGAAAAACAGCTGCGTTTGCACTTCCTATTTTACAATCTTTATTAGACCATCAAGACGCACCAAAAAAAGGTAAAACTATTAAAGCTTTAATTGTAAGTCCAACGCGCGAATTAGCCATTCAAATTGAAGAAAATTTTAAAACCTATAGTACGTATACCAATTTAAGAACTACAGTAGTTTATGGTGGCGCATCTATTGAACCTCAAAAAGATGTTCTTAAAAAAGGGGTTGATGTTTTAATTGCAACGCCCGGTCGTTTACTCGATTTACACAAACAAGACGTTGTTAATTTAGACTATGTTGAAACCTTAGTTCTGGATGAAGCCGATTTAATGTTAGACATGGGTTTTATTGACGATGTTAGAAAAATTGAGCGTTTATGTACAAAGAAAAAACAGATTCTTTTATTTTCGGCAACCATACCTCATAAAGTAGAGCAATTAGCGAATTCCATTTTAAAAGATCCAGACCGTATTGAAGTGGCCCAAAACTCTTCAACTTCAAAAAATGTAGCTCAGTTATTATATTATGTGCCAAAACCTAAAAAAATTGAGCTGTGTTTGCATTTACTTAGAAATACTATTAAAGGTAATATCATCATTTTTAGACGGACAAAATTTGGTGTTGATAAGCTTGAAAAAACACTTATAAATAACGGTTACCAGGCAGATAGTATTCATGGTGATAAAAGTCAAACGGCAAGACAAGATGCTTTAGCTAGATTCAAAAAAGGAGACGTAAATATTTTAATTGCAACCGATGTTGCTGCTCGTGGTATAGATATTAGTGATTTAGATGCCGTTGTAAATTTTGATTTACCAAATGTACCTGAAACCTATGTACACCGAATTGGTAGAACTGCAAGAGCAGGAAATACAGGAATAGCCTATTCATTTTGTTCTGCAGATGAAAAGGATTATATAAAAACCATTCAGCAACTTATTCAATTACAATTGGATATTATTGAAGACCATCCATATCCCCTTGATCCAAAAGCGAAACCTATTGTTCACAAATCGAATAAAACAGGCAGTAAACACAGAAAAGGTCGCAAAAGTGAAGCTTCAAAAAAGAAGAAAAAACGTTGGTACTAACTTAGATTATTAGACTACTAGATTTTTAGATTATTTCGATTTGATACGCCTTATACTTCAAATCGTTTATTGAAATGGTTTTTAGTAAAGGTATTTGTATACAAATCATTAATCAATTTGTATTAATATTAGCCTGAATTTAAACCACTACTCCACCGAAAAATCATAATACGTTTTAGGAAATGGCTCCCAACGTAAAGTAAAATGCCACCATTCTTTAGGGTAATTTCTAAATCCAAACTTCAACATATATGTTTGTAATAATTGTCTGTTTGCTTTCTGCTCAGCTGTTATACCTTTATAATCAACCCAAGATGCTTCACCAAAATAATCATATGGACTTCCCATATCTAATACTTCACCGGTATTGCTATCAATAATAGTTAAATCTATAGTACTACCTCTACTATGTCCAGATCGAGACGCAATATACCCAGCTTTAAATAGGTTTCTTTTATTAACTTCTGGATAAAATATTTGCTTATTAATCGTATCATTTAAATCCTTAGCCCATTTTATAAAGTGGTTTACTGCTTGTTGTGGTCTATAACCATCATAAACTTTTAAACATAAATTCTGCTCTTGCAAAGCTTCATGAACTAGTTTTAATGCTTCAGCAGTCTCAATAGTTAAAATAAGTTTGTTTGATTGATAACCATTAATTGGTATTCCAACAAAGTTGTTCGATGTATAGTAACGCAATTCAACTTCCAAATCTGGTATCACATCTTCAACATAAACAAACCCTTTTGGAAGTTGTGCATATAAACTGGTAAAAAATAAAGCGATTAAAAAAGTTAAGGTATACTTCATTATAATTTTGAATTACGCTAATTTAGAAAATAAAAGACTATGCTTTTTGAAAGTACAATAAATTTAAACTTGAAAGGTGCGGAAATTACTTATTATCCTAATTTCTTTAATATCATTGAAGCAGATAAGTATTTTAAAACCCTTCTTAATACCATTGATTGGAAACAAGATACCATCACCGTTTTTGGAAAAACGCATTTACAACCGCGATTAACGGCTTTTTATACTAATAATAAAAACAACTACAAATACAGCAATATTGTAATGCAACCAAATCCTTTTGAAAGTGATTTGTTAAGAATAAAAAGTAAAATTGAAACAGAACTGAAAATTAAATTCACCAGTTGCTTGGCAAACTTATATCGGGATGGGAGCGATAGTAATGGCTGGCATGCTGATAATGAGAAGGAACTTGGCAATAACCCAATTATAGCCTCCGTATCATTTGGTGCAGAAAGAGTATTTCATTTAAGACATAAAACGGATAAATCACTAAAAACAAAACTTAGTTTACAACACGGAAGTCTTTTGATGATGCAAGGAGAAACTCAAAGTAATTGGTTACACCAAATACCAAAAACAAAAAAACTTATAGGAAATAGAATCAATTTAACATTTAGAATTATTGCATAAAAAAACCGAGTTCCCTCAAACTCGGTTTCTTTTCAATTTGCTTTTTATATTATGATGCTAGATTTGGGTTTCCTTGTTTAACAACATAATGCAAATATTAATTAATTAATCCATTGAACTAAAAA
>NZ_JBATHX010000351.1:0-3522 GCF_049667265.1 Algibacter sp.
CGCTATCAATTATTAATCCTAAGGTTTTAACTGCATGACTTGCCGTTACATTACTGCCAACTCTTACAATACTCCAATCTTTATTATTTGAAATACTTTCAATATCCCAAACATCGCCATGTAACCATGTAGATTGGGTTGTCCAAGTACCATCAGTTGCTGTAACAAATGGCATTGGCGCTGTTTGATCTTGAACAGTTGATATGTTTTGTAATGAAAGCGTGTTATTGTTCCCTGAGGCATCGCTTGTATGATTGTTTATGATGTCGGTCATTGGGTAGTAGGCTAATAAGCTACTCCAATTAATGATTGAATTATTTGAATAATCCTTGATATCTTTTGGAACCATAGTACCACTTACTTTTCCTGAATTTTCTTGGATTTCTTGATATACTAATGGTCGGATTTGATTTTGAGTTAATACGGTATTAAATACACGTACCTCGTCAATGTTACCTCTAAAGTATTGTTGATTACTAACATTACTTGATAACCTGCCTATTTCAAAATTATCATTACTAGCGCTTGTGTTTTCTATAGCCGCTCCAGTTGCTGAAACGGTTTGTGAACCTGTCAAAACCCCATCGACATAAAGCTGTAAAAGGCCAGTTGAACTTGTATAAGTTCCCGTAATATGATGCCATTCATTTAGAACCAAAAACCCTGGAGAGGTAATTGTTTTTTGTCCAACACCTGCTCCTTTTATAACAAAACTTGGCGTCCAGCCATTTTTTAAAAATAGTTTACATCCTGAGTCTTCACCGGCGATAACCATATCGCTTCCTGTTGGATTACCACGCTTTACCCAAGCCATGATAGTCACATCATTTAAACCATCTATAAAACTTGGCGTTGATAAAAAATCATCTACACCATCAAAATCTATAGTTGCTGAAGCTGGTGGGTTGACATCAAATAAATCGCGATAATCTAAATCGCCGCCTGAACCTAAATCGCCATCGGTATCGGGTAATATGGATAAATCAGTTGGGTCATCAATGTCATCATTTGGATCATTCGGATCATATAAGTTTGACCCTTCGAAAAGTAAATCAAGACCATCATTATCAGGATCTGAAAACGTAATAATTGCATTAGCCATACCATTTTCTTCTATGTCTGGTATCCCATCATTATCCGTATCTAAATCAAGAAAATCTGGATAAAAATCAAAATCTGTAAATACAACATCTAATCCGGTACCATAGGCTGTATCTATTCCTGTACTAGCTACAGTACCTGTTGGTGCTATATATCCAGCTGTTATTTGTGCTTCAATATTATCTGGAATTCCGTCGTTATCACTATCCAAATCTAAATGATTATCAACACCATCATTGTCAAAATCTTCTCCTTTAACAATAGTTAAATTATTCGAATTAAAATCTAAAAACTCACATTGGGTAAACGACATCATAAATTGACGTGTTGTAGCGGTAGCTGTCGTTGTAATTGCTTGCATACGCATGGTAAAAGAATTGCCAATAAATTGGAAATATGCTCTTAACCAGGGTAATGTAGAAAAACCGTTAACAGTTACATCATCTGATGTCATTTCTATATTATTAGATCCTAAATCCGTAATTGTTAAATCTGACGGGTTTTCAATACCATAGGCTGCCGGATTATAATAAATTACAGACTCCTTTAAACTTGATGTACCATCAACATCCCAAGTAACTCCGTTAACTCTAAATATATTTGTAGAGGGTATTGTAGTTCCCGAGTTTACGATGGTAAACTTAAAAGTAGCACCAGGCGTTCCTATTGCCGCAAAAGTAAGTGTCGTTTGAAGGTAATCAGGATTACCTATTGTATCATCATCAATATTGGCAATTGTAGCGTTTGTTAATTCGGTTATTTCCATTAAAACATCGTAACCGGATATGGTATTACCAAATCTATACACAGCACCAACGGTTCCAACTGGTGAGCCTGAACTTGCGCCAGCATCAAATACGCCATTTTTAAAATTCAACGGCGGGAGTGTACATTCAAACCTATCTTCACCTAAATTTTCAACTGAGTCTGGAATCCCATCTCCATCATCATCATAATCTAAATAATCAGGAATGCCATCTTGATCTAAATCTGGAAGACTACTACATTTAGCATCACCACCCGACACATTAAAATATATTATTTGCCCAGTAGTATTAGCGCCACCTCCAGTATCGTTAACAACCTCTGTGCCATCAATTTTAACGCGTACCCTGCCGTTATTCCAACCATTATTTGCGGCATCATATAATTTTATATAGTAGTTATTTCCGTTAGGAACACAGCCTAAATCGTATTTCACACTATATTGATCAGTTGAACCCGATTGTGTAGTTTGATAGCATTGCGTATCATCACAAAGTGAAAGTAATAAATCGTTCGCGGTATTATAAAGCTCTACTTTATGCTCATATGATTGGCTTTTCCATTTAACTATAAGTTTTAATGGTGAATTTTGAGCTATAAGAGTATTACTTATAACACATATTGTAAGCAGGGAAAAAAGAAATTTTGTTTTCATAATTAATAGATTTGGGGGAACCTTAATTAACTAATAATTTTATGTTTTATTCGTTAAAGCTTAAATATTTATTTTAATAGCAACAGCAGTTTAGAATGTCCAAAACACAAGGAATTTGTTTAATATGTCCTTGATTTTTAGACCCTTCTAACTTTATAATGTCACAATTATAAATTGTATTTTTTTAAAAATTATTCTAATAATATACTTTAGAACTAAACTTGAGGGAAGAATACTTCGGTTTTAATGACTAAATTTTATATAAATCATGACAATAATAGTGCAAAAATTTGACAAACACTCATAAAAGTCCGATTAAACGATGTTTTAATTCGATGAAATGCAATTTTACTTACATTTTTTAGGTTTTATTCCACAATTATCTTTTTTGATAAGACTTCATTCGCTTCTGTTCTCATACATACAACATATGCTCCTGTAGTGATATTATTAAATTGTAATCCACTTTCTAATCTAGCTCTTGAAACATTCGTCATTTCCAATATAACTTGACCGTGCATATTTATTAAAGACAGGTTCTTAACATCGCTACTTAACTTTTTTACGAATAAGGTGTTGGTTTGGTTTTTAAAATACACATGATTTTCTGGTATCATAGCCGTTTCAACACTTAAACTTTGTTGCTCGTTTTGGAATACTATTTCAAAACGATCATTGAATATCCCTTGGTCGGATGTAAAACTATAGGCTGCATAATCTTTTAAGCTGAAATATGTACCGGTTAGATTATCAAGTAAATATATGTCTTGGGTGTCATCGATGTTTTCTTTGTCTGAAATTCTAATCTCAAATTCATTATCGCCCGATGAACTGAAATTTAAGGGCACTACTTTTTCTTCTGTAATTGGCCCATAAGCTTGAATATTCATGCTTTCGCCTTCCAAACTTAAATGAAGGTCGTTATTACTCGCATCGGTGTTTTTTGAATCAAACCCATAATCATAACCATCTGTGGTGTAATCGCTAAACCCTAACAATAA
>NZ_JBATHX010000352.1:0-16403 GCF_049667265.1 Algibacter sp.
AATAATCTTGATTTTTGGAGTGAAAACTATCAAAACCAACACAATAAATACCTGCCGCATTTGCTGCTTTAATCCCGTTTGTTGAATCTTCAATAACTATGCATTCATCTTTTGAAAACCCAGAAGCTTCGGCCGCTTTTATAAATATTTCTGGATGTGGTTTTGATTCTTTTAAATCGCCACCACTAAGCTTCGCTACAAAATATTGGTTTAAATCAAAACGATCAAAAATTTGATTAATACTTGTCATAGCTGCCGATGAACCCAAAACTAGCGTAAGCTCATTGCTATGATAATCTTTAATTAAATCTAAAACACCGTCAATAAGTCCTAAATCAGAATTACTATAAAAAAAATGTTTATAGTGTTTCCTTTTAAGAGCAACCAAGCTTTCAGGCGTTTGCGTTAAGTTAAAATGATCTACAAGGCGTTTACAAATATTAATAGTTGATTGCCCTGTGAATGATTCGTATAGTTCAGTTGATACTTCAATACCAACTTCATCAAACATATCATGATAGGCTTTATTATGCATAGGTTCGCTATCAATAATAACACCATCCATATCAAAAATAACTGCTTTTAACATCTGAAATATTTTATTGCGAATATAATAAGATTATTAAATAATCAAGAACCTATTAAGATTTGAGTGAGTAAGAAAAAACTATCAAAAAAACAATAAAAGTGCTTTTAATCGAATAAATGTTGCATAATAACGATATAATACATAAATTGCCAGCCCTAAGAATAAAGAATTTTTAATATTAATTGCAATTAACTTGATAATGATTACTAAATGCAAAATAAAAACTCTATTTATTGATGATGATAGAGGAACAAATTTTTTAAACAAACATATTGCTAAAAGTAGTGATAGTATTGTTTCAATTCATTTAATGCATAGCGGGTTTGAAGCCCTCACTTTTCTTGAGAAATGCTTGAATGATAGTTCTGAAAAACCAAACTTGATTTTTTTAGATATCAACATGCCAGCCATGAATGGATGGGAATTTTTGGAACAATTTTATAAACTTAATGAAGATTTAGTGAATGAAATTAAAGTCGTTATACTCTCATCATCTGATGATCCTAAAGATTTAAATAGGTTTGAGAGTAACAAAAGACTCTTAGATTTCGTAAGAAAACCACTTAATAGAGAAGCCCTTGATTCTGTATTAGCGAAAGTAGGATAAAATCATTTTTTAATAAAATATTATGAGTAAGATACTATTAGTAGATGATGATACAGCAACCAATTTTTACAACAAATATATATTAAAAAAAAACAATATTGATTACGAAATAATAACACGTGATAACGGATTAAGTGCATTAGAGTATATCAAGAACAACAGCTTTCCTAAGTATATTTTTTTAGATATTAATATGCCTATAATGGATGGCATTCAATTTTTAGAAGAGGCCAAAAAATGGGCTAAAGAAGAACTAGAAAAGGTTAAAGTTTTTGTTATGATGAGTGTAAGTTTACCTGAAGAAAAACTAAAAAAATTACAAACAATTCAGAAAATAGAAATATTAAATAAAAAAGTATTAACTGATATGGATATTAATACCATCTTTTAAATGCTAAATCAACCCCAAATAGATTTTTATACGCCTAATGATAGTAGTATTTAAAAATTTCATAACTTTAATTACAGGATTTTTTCTTAGTAAAGCCAAGCTTTTACCAAGAGAAAAATTTTTGGGTTTAAAATGTATCTTGCTAGCTACAATTTTATGTTCTACTTTATCATTTGGACAGAATTCTGAAATCAGTAATAACAAGCAATTCAAAGATGAACGTTCTTCAACAATAATTAACTTGGCAGAACAGGTTAAATGGTCAGAAATAAACAGTATTGCAACCTTTAAAATTGGCGTATTAGGCACTAATGCTATTGCTAATAACCTTTCAAATTATTCTGAAAACAAGCGTATTTTTGATAAACTAATTGAAGTTAAAAGAATTAGTAGTATTGAAGAAATTGAAAATTATAATGTTATTTACGTAAATACCACCTTCGAATATTTACTCGCATCTATCAATGATTTTATTAGAGGTAAACAAATTTTAGTAATTTCAGAGGGGTATCCTACAGGTTCTTCAATGATTAATATCACTAAAGTTGGAGATTCATATAGTTATGATATTAATAGAATGTATTTAAGAGAGGCTAGCCTTCGAATCGAACCAACACTAGCAAATCGCGCAGTAAGTACCCATGAACTTAAGGAAAAAATATTTGAAAAAACTGAACAAAAATTATATGTTGTTAGTCGAGAAAATGATGAACAAAAAAAGATAATTGAAAGTCAAATAAGTGATATTAATAAAAAGAAAGAAGCTCTTATTGAAAAAGATAATTCTATAAAAAGTTTATTTATTGAAGGTGAATTAAAGAATAAAGAAATTAAAGAAAAAATAACCTTAGTAAAAGTAAATGAGCAAAAGCTAGAACAACAGATTGCCCAAATAACCTTTCAACAACAAAAAATGGATTCTATCAATGATAAGATTCAAAATCAACAGAAAGTCTTAATGGATCAAAGTGATGATATTAAAGCGAAAACAGAAATTTTAGCAAAAAAGAATATCATAATAGATACGCAACGAAAACATAATATTGTACTAACCATATTATCAACCATATTGTTTATTTTAAGTTTGTCATTATTGGTAGCATATTTAAAAAACAAGAAATTAAATAAACAATTACAGGTACAACATATAGAAATAAATAATCAGTCTAAATTGTTAACCTCAAAAAACAAGGAATTAGAACAGTTTGCATATATAACAAGCCATGATTTACAGGAACCTCTTAACACGATTTCTAGCTTCATAACAATAATTAAAGATGAGTACCATAGTAAGTTTGATGATGATGGTAAACAAATGCTTGATTTTGTGAAAGAAGGTAGTATAAGAATGAAAAAGCTAATTGATGCCCTATTACAATATTCAAGACTTGGTAGATCAAAAGAGTACGAATTTGTTCAATGTACACCCTTATTAGATATTTTAACGGCGGATATGCAGAATACCATAAAAAGTACCAATGCAAAAATCAGTTATAATGATTTACCAACTATAAAAGGGAATGAGGTAGAATTAAGATTGCTTTTTCAAAACCTAATTAGTAACGGTATAAAATTTAGAAATCCAGATACTATTCCAGAAATAGAAATACAATGCAAAGAGGTTTGCGATACTGATGATGTTATTAATAAAGAGCAAAAATTTTGGGTGTTTTCTGTAACCGATAATGGAATTGGAATTGCTAAAGAATATCAAGACCGTGTTTTTGCTATTTTCCAACGTTTACATTCAAGACTAGAATACGAAGGTTCTGGTATAGGATTGGCTCATTGTAAAAAAATTGTTGAAGCACATTCAGGAAAAATCTGGTTTACATCTGAACAAGGTGTTGGAACTACATTTTCTTTTTCTATTCCAATTGAAGCTTAAACTACAATTACAATCATTTCTTCTTTTACATATAAAATAAGGATTCCAAATTTTTAATTGGTATTTTAAATAAAACTACAATGAATCTATTTTGTGGTTTTCAATAATTTTCCCAATATTTGCTGCTTATGATTGTTTAATTTGAATCCCAACTAGCATCAAGATTCTTTGGTGCAAAACAAAAGTGATATGCTAAATGCATATGGCTAAACTCTACAAGTAATAATTTCAAAATGCAATCAGATAAAATTTCCTTTAAAAAATTCCTTAAATATTTTAAAATAGCCGTAACTGGTAAACAACAAGAGTTTACTTCTGGAAGTATTCGACGTGCCGTATTTATGTTAGCCGTTCCTATGATTCTTGAAATGCTCATGGAATCTATTTTTGCACTTGTTGATATCATGTATGTGTCACAAATAAGTGTAAATGCTGTTGCAACTATTGGTTTAACAGAATCGGTTATTACCCTAATTTATGCCGTAGCCATTGGTTTAAGTATTGCCGCAACAGCTATTGTTGCTAGGCGCGTAGGTGAGAAAGATTTTAATGGCGCATCAAATGCAGCCGTTCAAGTTATCTTTTTAGGTGTTTTTGTGGCCACAATTGTGAGTATAATAGGTATTATTTATCCTAAAGAACTTTTAAGCTTAATGGGAGCAGAGCCCGATTTAATTGAAGAAGGCTACGGTTATACTAAAGTACTTCTTGGTGGTAACATTACTATTATGTTATTGTTTTTAATCAATGCTATTTTTAGAGGAACAGGAGAAGCTTCCATTTCTATGTGGACTTTAATTTTATCCAACGGATTAAATATAATTCTGGATCCGATGTTTATTTTTGGATTCGGACCCATTCCAGCTTATGGTGTTGAAGGTGCTGCTATTGCAACTACCATTGGTCGTGGTACAGCAGTAATATTTCAATTAGCGATATTATTTTATGGATATAGTAAAATAAAAATTGGTATTAAAGATTTAATAATTCGTGCAAGTGTTATGCTTAATTTAATCAAAGTATCGCTAGGAGGAATAGGGCAGTTTTTAATTGGTACAACTAGTTGGGTGTTTTTAATGCGGATTATGAGTGAGTTTGGAAGCGAAGTTTTAGCGGGTTATACCATAGCCATAAGAGTCATGTTATTTACATTAATGCCTGCATGGGGAATGAGTAGTGCTGCAGCGTCTTTAGTTGGTCAAAATTTAGGAGCTAAAAAGCCAGAACGCGCAGAACAATCGGTTTGGATAACTGCAAAGTATTGTTCAATTTTTATGGGAGCTATTTCTATAATATATCTCCTTTTTGCACCACAAATTATTGTGATATTTAATGATACAACTGATGTTGTAAAATACGGCGGCTTGTGTTTACGTATTATGACAGCGCCTTTTGTTTTTTATGGATTCGGAATGATTGTGCTTAATGCATTTAATGGTGCAGGTGATACCAAAACACCAACTTATATAAATTTTGTTAGCTTTTGGTTGTTACAATTACCCTTTGCATATGTTGCAGCCATTACGTTCGATTATGGTCCAGTTGGTGTGTTTTGGGCAGTAGCCTTGGGAGAATTGCTAATGACTGTTATCGCTATTATTTGGTTTAAAAAAGGACATTGGAAGCGTGTTCAAGTTTAATTTAATTTAAAAAGCATTAAAGCTAAAATGAATTTTCACAAAAAAAACAAACACAAATTGGGTTACGATTTAGATGCTTTATGCGAAGTAAATTCAGAATTAGTTCCCTTTGTTTTTGAAAATAAATATCAAACTAAAACCATAGATTTTGCAAATCCAAAAGCAGTAAAGGCGCTAAATACAGCCTTATTATATAGGCATTATAATATTAGCTTTTGGGAATTCCCAGATACTCATTTATGCCCACCAATTCCTGGTCGGGTTGATTATATGCATCATATTTCAGATTTATTAAAAACATCAAAGATTACTGATAACATCAATGTTTTGGATATTGGTACGGGCGCAAGCTGTATTTATCCTTTACTGGGAAACGCAGAATATAATTGGAAATTTGTTGGGACAGATATTGATGAAACATCGTTAAAATTTGCTCAAAATATAATTAATAAGAATGATTTAGGTGAGGTTATTGAGTTAAGACTTCAAAAGGATGCATCCCAAATATTTAAAGGTATTTTAAAAGAAGATGATAGCTTTTCTTTGACCATTTGTAATCCACCATTTTATAAATCGGAAGCTGATGCATTGGAAGCCACAACGCGAAAATTAAAAGGCTTAAACAAGGCAGGTGTTAAGGTTGTTCGAAACTTTGCAGGAACTCAAAAGGAGTTATGGTATAAAGGCGGAGAAAAAGCATTTATTCATAATTACCTTTATGAAAGTTCTTTATTTAAAACACAATGTGTTTGGTTTACAACTTTGGTTTCTAAAAAGGATTTAGTTAAAGGCATGTACGCCTCATTGAAGAAATTGGGAGCAACAAATATTAAAACTATTAATATGGAGCAAGGCAATAAAATATCGCGAATTGTTGCTTGGACTTTTAAATAGAAAAGGTATCGAAAATCTCCTAATGGATTTCCGATACCTTTTCAGTTGAATGTCACTCCGAATTTAATTAATTCACTTTTTTCTTTCTGTGATCCGTTTTAATAAATATACCAGCTTGTAAGCGGTGTAAATTCAATCCTTTAATTTTTCTATTTACGTAACCAAATTGTAAATTCATTGATTTCGAAATGTTAATTCCAAGTGCGCCATATAATCTGTTTTCATCAATAATGTCGTCATCTATTGTGGCTATAAATTCATCATGAATTCTAAGAAATAAAGTTTCATTTAATTTGATTTTAGTTCCTAATCTGTAACGTAATCGATGTGAAGTTGATTTAAAATCTAACTTATGAAAAAATCGTTGTTCAGCTCTAAATCTATGGTCTATGGGTAAATTGGCTATTTTATGTTTATAAACTACCTGTTCGAAAACTCTGTTTTCATAAGTGTGGGGTTTGTCGGTATAAAATCCGCCATCAATATCACCATATCCGTATCCTAAAGTTGAAGTAAGTTTAGGAGTGACTTTATAATTTACAGCTCCAAATACCAAAATGAAATTGAAATTTTCTGCAACTTCAAAGGTCCATAATTGTGCTAGTGTACTGGCGCTAAACTTATCTGAAATTTGATGGGTGCCTGCATAAGTGAACCAAGAACCAATTTTGTCTTCCTGGTTGGTTTGTGAATGGCAATTTGATATAGATATAATAATTATTATGGTTATAAGTAGGTATTTCATTGGTTGTAGTATAATATTGTAAATCTGACTTGATTTATTAATTATTGAAATTCTTTTTATTGGGTTTTTAGTCCACCTTTTTTATTTAAAATGGCCATATAATTGGCACAAGTACTAGCGTTATTATAAAAAACAGAAGTAAGAGTGGAGCACCAACTTTAAGGTAGTCCATAAATTTGTATCCACCTGCTGTCATTACCATGGCGTTTGTTGTTGTACCTATCGGAGTTAAAAATGCCGTTGATGCACTTATAGCAACCACAATCATAAAAGGTTCTGGAGATAGGTTTAATGAGCTAGCTGCAAGTATGGCAATTGGTGCCATGAGTACCGCAGTTGCTGAGTTGTTTATTACTTGACTAAATGTTGTTGTTAGTAAAAACACACCACCTAATAATAATATTGGGTGAATGGCTCCTAAATATTCAACCAGGGCATTTGCAATTAATTGTGCTGTTCCTGTTTTTTGAAGTGCAATGCCCATTGGTATCATGGCAGCAATCATAACTACACTTGTCCAACTAATGCCTTTATATGCTTTTGAAATTGGTACACAGCCAGTAAGTAGCACAACTCCCGCAGATATTAGTGCGGCCATTGATCCTGGAACTATTTTGAAAACCATAAAAACAATCATAAGGATTAAAGCACCTAAGGCAATGTATGATTTAGAGTTCAGGTTTTCTATGTTTTTTGCCATCCCTTCTGGGCTACCAATTATAACTAAGTTTTCATGTTGGTGCTTTAAATCATCAATATTTTCCCAAGTACCTCTTATTAAGAAAGCATCACCAGCATTTACAACAAATTCCTTATCAAGTAGGGGTTTTCCGTTTCTTGACGCAGCTAAAAGTTGGATACCAAATCGTTTAAAGTAATCACCTAATTTATACTTTCTTCCTACAAACATAGAATTAGGATTAACAATTACTTCAGTCATACCAACCTCTTGGTTAATTAAGTTTTGTTTTAACTCATCGGCAATAGGATCTAGAGGCAATAATCCTAGTCTGAAAGTAATCATCATTTTATTGATAGCATCAGTCTCTCCTTTTACAGTAATAATGTCGTGATAAAGAAATTCTGTGGTAGGACTAGGAAACTCAATAAAGGATGGAATCCCTTTTAATAAATTAGGGTGTCTTCTTTTAATACGAATAATAGAAACGTTATAATCTTTTTCCAATTGCCATTCTTCAATTTTTGTATTTAGTAATGGTGAAATAGACCTTACACGTAAACGATAATAACCATTATCAACCTTGTAAGCTTCAATCCAATTGTGTAATGTAGATTCAATATTTACGGGCTTGTTATTTGTTTTGTTATTAGGTAATAACTTATATCCTATATATCTAAAATAAAGTAATGCTATTATTAATAATGGCACACCTATTAGTCCAAATTCAAAGAATGAAAAGCCTTCAAAACCTGCATCTATTAAGGCATTACTTGCAATAATGTTTGGAGGTGTACCAGTTAAAGTTAGCAAACCACCAGTATTAGATCCAAATGCAACCGGCATTAACATTTTTGATGGCAATGTGCCAATACTCCATGCAGATGAAATCGTAAGTGGCATTAAGGTAGCTACTGTACCCGTATTACTTACAAAACCAGATAAAACTCCTGCGCCAAACGTTATTATTACCAACAGTTTAGGTACACTTTTACCAGCCCATTCCACAAACTTTTTACCGGCAAGTGCTGTCCATCCTGTTTGTGCAATGCCTTCGCCTATAATAAATAAAGCAGCAATCATGATAACTGTAGGGTTACTAAAACCGCTTAAAGTTTCAGTTGCATCTAAAATGCCTGTTAAAAACAAACTCAGCATAGAAATTAGGGCAACAATATCTGGAGTAAACTTTCCCCAAACAAAGAGACCAATGGTTATAATTAAAATGGTTATCATTAAATAGATCATATCTTGTAATTCTTTATTAGCTTTAGCATTTATAAGGATGCTTAATTATTAGGGAGTAAAATTACAGCAGATGTATTGGTATATTTATGACGAAAGTCATGCTTTTTTTTTCAGACGCAATTTTTAAATAATTGTTAATTTTACCCATTAAAAAGTGAGGAATCTACTAGCGAATACGTTTGCGTAATAAGGAGTTTTAGGATATTTTATATTTAGGATGAATTAATTGATTAAAATAAAAGATAAATCAGAATAAAATAACAAAAATTAGAAATGAAATTAGATATTTTGGCATTTGGAGCACACCCTGACGATGTAGAATTAGGTTGTGGAGGAACTATTGCAAAAGAAGTAGCAAATGGAAAAAAAGTTGGTATAATTGATTTAACTAAAGGTGAGTTAGGAACAAGAGGAACTGCTGAAACTAGAGACAAAGAGGCTTATAATGCAGCAAAAATATTGGGCACTAGTTTGCGCGTTAACCTTGGGTTTTCAGATGGTTTTTTTGTGAATGATAAAAAGCATCAATTGGCAATTATTAAAATGATACGAAGGTATCAACCGGAAATAATACTTTGTAATGCTATTGATGATAGGCACATTGACCATGGCAAAGGGAGTAAATTAGTAAGTGATGCTTGTTTTTTAAGTGGTTTGATTAAAATTGAAACAGAAGATGATGGAACTATTCAAAAACCATGGCGACCAAAACATGTTTATCATTATATTCAATGGAAAAATATAGAGCCGGATATTACGGTTGATATAACAGGATTTATAGATACTAAAATGGCGTCTGTTTTGGCATATAAAACGCAGTTTTTTAATGCCGATAGTAAAGAGCCAGAAACCCCTATTTCTAGTAAAAACTTTACGGATAGTATCATTTATAGGTCTAGAGATTTAGGTCGGCTAATAGGTGTAGAGCATGCTGAAGGATTTACAGTTGAGCGGTATCCCGCTGTTAATAGTTTGTTCGATTTAAAGTAGTTAGCTTTACCCGTTAATTATTTTCGCTTTTCAATAGAAAAATTTTAAAAAAAGTCTTTGTTATAAAGATTGAAATCAATTACATTTGCACACGCATTACAAAATGCAAATACGTGGTGGCTTTAAACAAGGTGGTTAGAGCGTCCTTTTTGAAAAACTTTTATATAGTTTTAAAATAAAATTTCATGGTGGTTGTAGCTCAGTTGGTTAGAGCATTGGTTTGTGGTACCAAGGGTCGCCGGTTCGAATCCGGTCTTCCACCCAAAAAGTAAAAGCCTTTCAAGAAATTGAAAGGCTTTTTTTGTGGTTTTTTTTATGTTGTTTTAATCAACCTTAATCCGTGCATCGCGATTAGCCAATTCCCAAGCTGTATGAAAAATTAACTTTGCACGTGTTTCTAAAAAATCATAATTAATTTTATCAGGTGTGTCCGAAGGTTTATGATAATCGGCGTGAGTCCCATTAAAATAGAATATTACTGGAATGTTATTTTTGGCAAAATTATAATGATCTGAACGGTAATAAAAACGATTAGGGTCATTATCATCATTAAAGGTGTAATCAAATTCTAAATTAAAAAATTTCTTATTTACATCTTCTGAAATGTTATGCAATTCTTTACTTAATTTGTCAGCTCCAATGAGATATAAGTAGTTTTTACCGCTTGTTTCATGTTTTGGGTCAATACGACCAATCATATCAATATTTAAATTTGCTACTGTATTTTTTAAAGGAAATATAGGGTCTTCTTCCGCATAATAGCGCGAACCATAAAGTCCAATTTCTTCACCAGTAACATGCAAAAACACAACCGTACGTTTTGGCCCATTTCCATCCTTTTCAGCAGCTTTAAAAGCCTCAGCAATTTCTAAAATGGCTACGGTTCCAGAACCATCATCATCTGCTCCATTATTTATTTCACCGTCGTTAGAAATACCAATATGGTCTAAATGCGCTGAAATAACAATAACTTCATCTGGTTTTTCACTTCCCTTAATGTATGCAATTACATTTTCAGAATCTTTTATATCATTCCCAAAGTAACTTGCAGGAATCTCTTGGAAATAATCACCTTCTGAAATAGGTGACGGGATATTATTTGATAGGTAACTGTTTTTTATAAACTCATTGGCTTTTTTCTGTCCTGGTTCTCCCGTTTTTCTACCTTCATATTCATCTGAAGCATAGGTGTAAAGCATTTCTTTTAACTCACTTGAAGTTATAGTTGCCGCATAGGTTTCAGGATTGACTGCTTTATCAGTTTTGTTTTTGTTTTGTGAAGAACTACAAGAGGTTAAAAGGATAGTAGCACAAAGGATAATTGCTAATTTTTTCATGAATTTCTAATTTTTAGAATATGCTATATTACAAAAATGTATGAATAGATTCAGTAATTTTCAGTCTATTTTAACAGTTCGTTGTTTTCATCAATAGCTAAACGATGCTCTTGGTTTGCAATTTGCCAAGCGGTAGTAAAAATGAGTTTTGTACGTCTTTCCAATAGTGGATAGTCAATTTTATCTGGCGTGTCGGTTACTTTATGGTAATCCTTGTGCTCTCCATTAAAATAAAATATGACCGGAATATCATGAAATGCAAAATTATAATGATCAGATCGTTCGTAATAATTATTTTTATCATTTTCTGCATTAAACCTATAATCTAGGTTAATATTAAAAAAAGTATAATTTATTTTTTCAGAAATATAGTGCAGCTCTTTACTTAATCTATCGGTACCTATTAAATACAAATAGTCTTTGTTGTTTTTATGAGCATCATCAACGCGACCAATCATATCTATATTAAGATTTGCAATGGTATTATTAAGAAGAAAAACAGGGTGTTTAACATAGTATTCAGAACCTCTTTTGCCAATTTCTTCTGCGGTTAAATGCAAAAATAAAATGCTTCGCTTGGGGCCAAATCCTTTTTGCTTTGCCATTTTAAAGGCTTGAGCCATTTCCATTAGCGCAACAGTTCCAGAACCATCATCATCTGCACCGTTGTTTATAAGGCCATCATCTGACACTCCTAAGTGATCTAAATGTGCTGAAATGATTATCACTTCGTCAGGTTTCTCAGAGCCTTCAATATAAGCCAGAACGTTTTCAGAACTTTTAAATTTATTGTAGAAAAAGCTGGCCGGAATAGTTTGGTAGTAGTTGTCTTCGCCAAAAGGTGATTTTATACCTTCACGTTTATAATAAGATTTTAAATAGTTGGAGGCTAGTTTTTGACCTTCACTTCCAACTCTTCTTCCCAAAAAATCATCAGACGAAAATTCATATAATGACTTTTTTAATTCTTCTTTAGTTATGGTATTTGCATACTCCATAACTAAAGCACTATCAACTATGATAATATTATCTTGAATGGACTGTAATTTAGCTGAATATTTGGGTTTAGCACATGTGCCAACCAGAACAATTAAGGAGAGAATACAATAAAATTTCATGTATATTAAGCAATTATTAATTACATATAACTTACAATCAGGTTATTCCATGTTTTGAGAGAAAACTTTAATTTGCTAGTTTCATTAATTATACTTCAAATATACAAATTATGTCAGGAAATTACCTACTCATCAAAAGAAATGTCTTCAATTTCCGTGTCATCTATTTCAATGTCAAGGCCTTCTAATTCATCAATCGATTCTTTTTCAAGTTTAGTTTCGGTAGCTTCAATAACCTCCGTATTTGTTACTTCGGTTGTAGTGAAAAAAGATTTATAGGTTGTAACCGCTAGAGCAGCAATAGTTAAAAGAAACGTAAATTGAATAAGCTTTTTTACCTCTCCCGATTTTTTTGATAAATAAAAAGCAATTAAACCAAATATTAAAGCAGCAATTGCTGGGAAAATAGCAAGGTTAGAAATAGGTAAAACAGAAAAAATAACAGCAAAAATTGATGCTATTAAGGCCAAAATAGTAAACAGTTTTTTCATTTTTATAGATTTAATGTTTTAATCCAGAAGCCGATTTTATTTTTAATTCGCCCGTGCCAACAGGAATTTTAAATTTCCCATAAACTGGTATTTTGTTTTCATCTGCAGTAAGCCATAATGTGCCATTAACTTTATTTGAATCTGCAGAACCAAGTGAAATTTTATAACACGCTTTACTTCCTAAAGCTGTTGAAATTGATTCTTTTCCTAAATAGGTCACCTTTGCTTTAACTTCTTCTCGGTCAAATAAAATGGTAAAAATTTTACTTGTTCCGGGGCTTAAATTTGTTAAATCAAAAGTTCTTATTGTATATAATGTAGATATAATATCTTTAGTTCCAGGGCTTAATGGAAGCGTTTCCTTAACAACCCAATTGTTTTTCTTTGTTTGAACAGATTTTACAGTTTTGGTTTTATGGCTAAAGGTATACTTCATGTTTTTAAAATATCCACCTTCGTTAATATCGCGATTATGTAAATAAGGAGTTAAGGTTTTCGGACTCACATAAGTTTCATATAAATCTCTAATTTTGAAAAAATTATCCCATTTACTATATGTAAATGCTCTAACTTTTAAACGTAAAAGTGTGGCTTTCGATGTTTTAACTTCATCAGTTTCCATAGTTATTTCGGCCAAGTCGGTTAGGATGCCAGACATGTTGTAAGACGCCGTATAAACAAGTTTTTCTTGAGTACCAACAGCATTGTTTTGTGCGCCTAGCGAAAAAGAAAGCAAGATTATTAAAAAAATAGAAATACGTATCATATAAGTAGTTTTGGTTATAACGTACTATTAATCATTTATTGTGCCGAAAATACAATGCTTAAAATTATTATGCTAATTTTTATTTGAAATTGAAATGTTTGGCTAAAATGATTTATGTCATAGTTTTTAGCTGATATAAGGAATAAGTTTACTCATAAATTTCTAGTAACATGAAAAATATTCTACTACCAACGGACTTCTCTGAAAATTCTATTAATGCTATTTTTTATGCTTTAGAGTTTTTTAAAAAGCAAAAATGCCAGTTTTATATTTTAAATATTCAGAAAGCGTCTTCATTTATAACAGATGATATGATGGTGGTAAATTCTAGCGCTACCATTTATAAAACCTTGATTGATGCAGCAAAAAAATCAATCGCCAATATTATAACCACCATTAATGAGGAGTTCAAAAATGAGAACCACCAATATCATTCTATTGTTGATTACGATAATTTTGTAGATTCCATAAATCAGGTTATCGACAAGCAAAAAATAGATTTAGTAATCATGGGCACAAAAGGTGCTTCTGGTATGGAAAAAGTGCTTTTTGGTAGTAATACAGTACGTGTTATGCAACGCTGTAATGCACCAATATTGGCAATTCCTGATTCGTTTAAGTTTAAAAAACCAGAGCGGTTAGCATTTGCAACTACAAACTCAAAAGCATTTAAAACTCAAGAATTGGAAATATTAAACAAAATAATGACCTTGGAAAATGCTACATTAGAAATTCTTCACTTGGCAGATCAAAACCATTTGGTATATGAGTCTCATGATAATTTAGAATTTTTCCAGAAAAATTTCAATCAAGCAACTCACGAGTTTATTGAAACATCTACTAACGACATGTTTAGCGATGTACAAAACTATATTGAAAAGAATAGTATTGATATGTTAGCCATAATGAATAAAAAGCATTCTTTTTTAGAACGATTGTTTAAAACACATGCCGTTGAAAGATTTGCATTTAAAATGGAAATTCCACTATTGGTTATTCAACATGAAGAATAAGGTTTCATTGTAATTTTATATTTCTCCTTCTATAATTTTTCATATTCATGCTGTAACATTTTTTGATTCTGTGCGTCTTATAAGTATCAATCAATAAATAATCATCATGAGAACAGACAGACAACTATTAGTCATCACCCATTTAAGTCAATTAATCACTTTAGTAACTGGTTTTGGTAGTTTACTTTTACCTCTTGTGCTTTGGTTAACCCAAAAAGAAAAAGTGTTCCAAATGGACACTCATGGAAAAAACATTGTAAACTTTCAATTAAGTTTAATCCTGTGGTGTATCATCTGTGTTCCGTTAATACTATTATTCGGTTTAGGGCTATTAGGCTTTGCTGTTTTAGGCATAATTTCAATAATATTCCCAATTGTAAACGCCATTAGAGCAAGCCGAGGAGAAACACCAACATACCCATTAACCTTTACTTTTATTTCTTAATTTTATTAGTTAGTGATTTTTAATGAGATAAATGAAACGCTCACTTTTTAGTGGGCGTTTTTTATGTTTGCATGCTAAGTCTGAATAATAGGTTCTAATGTTTTTTGGAACTGGATAATGGAATGATTTATTATCTATGAAACTAACGAATAGTAATGTGCGAGAGCCTTATTTACGATTTTTTAATAACTATTTTAACTTTATTCTATCTCTCAAATTCATAATTGGTATTTCAAAATGTTTATAGATAATTATCGATAATGCTATAGTTAAAAACCAGAAAAGAAAATATTTTGTCATTAAGCTTAAATAACTATTAAATTCCTGCAAAGCAGTCCAATCAATCTTTATAATAATCCATTGTAATACTAAGGTATAGTTAACTAAATACATGGAATATGATATTAAACTAATGTAGGTCAAGTATTTGTAAAAAAATCCATTTCCAGTTTTTAATAAACTCAGGAATGGAAGCAGAAAAAGCGTTGCCATTGAAATTATTGAAAATGAAAATACAGAATCATAAAGCTCAAATTCGTTAAAATTGAAAAAATTGAATTTATCAGTTAAAAAAAGGAACAATCCCAAAATGAAGAAGTGAACTTTATATTTCTTCCAAAAGCCCAAGTAATTAGAATAAATATAAGCGCCTAAAATACCATACATTAAACTGTCTAATCTAGTTGAAACTTGTCCTGGGAATAATGAAACCCATGTTTTGAAATCAAAAACAGTTAAAAATGTAAATCTATAATACCTGAAAAATGTTACACTAATAATAATCCCTATAACAGTCATGATAATTGCTTTATCAATGCTTAATTTTAATCCTTTAATTAAAATATAGAGTATTATCGGGATTAAAAGGTAAAACCATTCTTCAATAGTTAAGCTCCAAGCTTCAGGAAAAAAATCTGGATGACCGGTGAATAAGTTCTGTGAAAAAATAAAATAATTAAGTTTATCAATTAAAACAAAGTTTTGGTTAAATATGATATTTAATAGAATTATAATGATTAAGATTAAAAAATAGTTTGGGAGGGTTCTAAACCAACGTCTAATCCAAAAACTGACGATTAATTTAAGATCAATTACGTGATTATTCAGAATTTTTATAAGGATTCCTCCAATTAAAAATCCACTTAGTACAAAAAAAATACTAACTCCATCAAAAATAAAGTAATTAATGTATTTGTAAGTTTCGTACTCAACGAGATTTCCTCCGTGACCTGCAACAACAAATAAAATTGCAACCGCTCTTAAAATATCTAAACCAAAAATTCTGTTAGGGTTTATATCAATTTTTATTAAATTATTCAATTTAGCAATTACATTTTATTAGGTTCTGTCAAACAAGAATTTGGGATATTTCTAATATTACAATAATCATACGAAGATAATTTTTTTTAACAAAGTCAAGCTTTTCTACATAAAAAAAAGCAGCAACCCAATTAAAGATTACTGCTTTTTAATTTTTACGTTACCCTTTTACCACGCTTTGGGGCGTGTAAAAAGGGTGAGGCTTTCAGCTAGTCGCTTTTTTGTGTTGCATAGATGCAACA
>NZ_JBATHX010000353.1:0-15536 GCF_049667265.1 Algibacter sp.
TACTCATGATTTTAATTGTTGATAGTGGTTCCACAAAATCCGACTGGATTGCCATAGATAGTAATGGAAAACAGCTTTTAGAGAAGTTAAGAACAAAAGGACTTAATCCTGAAATTTTAACTCAGAAAAAACTTAAAAAAGCAATTAATAAAAATGAGATCTTAAAAGCAAATAGCGATAAAGTTACGCATGTGTATTTTTATGGTGCAGGCTGCGGAACAGATCGTGGTAAAGTGTTAGTTAAAAATGCTTTAGAAGAAGTATTTGCAAAAGCTGAAATTAATGTGGATGAAGATACCATGGCAGCAGTTTACGGTACCATTAATAATGTAAATGAAGCCGCGGTAGTTTGTATTTTAGGAACCGGCTCAAACTGTAGTTATTATGATGGTAAAAAGCTTCACCAACGCGTATTATCCTTAGGTTATATTTTAATGGATGATGCCGCTGGAAACTATTATGGGAAACAATTAATTCGCGATTATTATTTCAATCACATGCCAGAAGATATCAAAGTGGCTTTTGGTAGTAAATATAATTTAGAAGCCGATTATATAAAATACAACATATATAAGCAACCCTTTCCTAATGCGTATTTAGCAAATTTTGCTGAATTTATGTTTTTGAATAAAGATTCAGAATATATTGTTGAACTAATTAAAAAAGGCTTACGTGTGTTTGTGAAAAATTATATCATGCAATATAAGGAGGAACTTAAAACCGTGCCTGTGCATTTTGCAGGTTCTATAGCTTATTTTGCACAAGCCGAAATTAAGGAAGTGGCCGCCGAAATGGGTTTCACCGTTGGGAATTTTGAACGCAGACCTATTGAAGGCTTAGTTAAATTTCATTCTGAAGGCTTATAGTTTATGCTTTCGTTAAAGCATAGAGCATATTACATTTCAAATACAGAAGATAAAAAACAACTTCTCGAAACCATTACTGCGAGTGCAGATGTAAACAACTTAAAAGGCGCTGTTTTCTCTGAGTTTACTATAAATGCTTTTATTGAAGAAGAAGTCCGTCACGGACATTTTGATGTTCTAACACCAACAAACAATAGTCTTCAAAATTCTTCTGAAGGTGAGCGTAAACGTGCTTTGCTCAATCATATTTTAAAATCGAATCCAGAATATATTGTTTTAGATAATGTTTTTGATTGTTTAGATGTGGAAGCACAATCTAGAATTGAAAACACACTCACCGAGTTAAGCAAAACTATTTTAATCATACAAATTGCCACCAGAAAACGTGATATTTTAGCGTTTATTGATGCAATTTATGTTTTAAAAAATGGTGAATCAAAATTGTTTAAAGCTATCGTTGAAGCAGAAAAAAAACACTTCACACAAAATTTACCACAACCTTATAAAACCGAAAGAGAAAAATTCACTTCTTTAGTAAAATTCAACAAGGTGTGTGTCAGTTATGGCGAACGCCCAATTATTAAAAACATTACTTGGGAAATAAAACCTGGCGAATTTTGGCAACTTATTGGTCCAAATGGCTCAGGGAAAAGTACCATACTTTCTTTAATTTCTGGCGATAATCCAAAAGGCTATATGGTCGATATGACCTTGTTTGGTATAAAAAAAGGGAGTGGAGAAACCGTTTGGGATATTAAAAAGCATATTGGTTTTTATAACTCCGAAATGCTCCGCGGTTTTAAACGCCGAGAAACTATTGAAAGCATGATTATTTCTGGGTTTCTAGATTCTGTAGGGCTTTACAAATATCCAACCGACAGGCAAATAAGTATTGCTCACCAATGGTTAGCACTTTTAAATATGTTATCTATTAAAGACAAAAGCTTTCAGTTTTTATCAAACGGACATAAACGTTTGGTGCTCATTGCCAGAGCGATGGTAAAACACCCACCGTTACTAATTTTAGACGAACCAACAAATGGATTGGACGATGCCGATGCCAAACTCTTCTCAGAATTGGTAAACAAAATTGCCCAAGAAAGCGAATCCGCTATTATTTATGTATCGCATAGAAAAGAGGAGTTTATAAAACCTGATTTTGTTTTTGAACTTACGCCAAACCAAAACGGCTCTGTAGGTAAAAAAGTAGGTTAACAGTAGTGTTTGCATTTCTCCTGCTTGTGCTCAACCAATGTCATTAAGTTAAGCCTAAAATATCAGTCTGAGCGCAGTCGAAGACCAATTGAAGTTCCGTTTTTAATTGCATTTGGACTGTGCTCAATGTGACATATGAGAAACTTAATCTCTTAACTTTATGACATTGTCCGCTCGACTGTCGGGTTCAGTTTTGAGTAATATAAAAAAAATAATGCTGGCACTCGTTACAAACGAGCGCTAGCGAAGTGAAAACAAACCATAATAATTCTACTGCCGAAGCCAACATTTTTTTTTTTAATTGTATCTTAATAACTAGCTATTAACCAATCAAATAAAATACCATGAAAACAAGACTATTCCTTGCCATGCTTATGGTTTTAGCCATTACCATAAGCAGTTGCAAACAAGCAGAACAACAAGTTGACATTGAAGAAATTAGTGTTTCACCCGAAAAACCAGAATATTTTTTACTCCGACCGGAAGTTGAAAAAGCTTATGGCTATTCGCATGCTGTAAAAATTGGAAATGACATTAAAATTTCTGGAGCTGTAAGTATGGACGATGAAGGAAATCCAACCGCAATTGGTGATTTAGGGCAACAAATGAAAAATTGTTATGCAGATTTGGATAAAATACTGAAACACTATGGTTGCACATTTGATGATGTAGTTGTAGAAAATGTGTTCACAACCAATATGCCATTGTTTCTTGAAAATGCAGCCTACAGAAGTGAAGTTTACACGAAACATTTCCCAACAGGTTCTTGGCTTGGCGTAAAAGAATTGGCAATACCAGAATTTATGATTGAAATAGAATTAGAAGTTCATAAAACTGAATAGAAGTTCAGATGTATAACAAAGCATATTAAAATGGCTAGTTTTAGCTTATCCATAGAGAATCATTAAAACCTTTTAAACCGAAGGTCTAATATCTACTTCAACCTTCATTTTATTTTCACCAGAGCTGTAAATAACCCCTTTTAGTGGTGGCACATCATAATAATCGCGGCCATAAGCCACAATAATGTGTTGGTTTTTTGGTATTTGGTTGTTTGTTGGGTCGAAATCTACCCATCCAAAAGTTGGTATATAAATAGAAAACCAAGCATGCGAGGCATCGGTACCAATAAGTTTTTCTTTTCCTGGAGGCGGCAAAGTTTCAATATAACCACTTACATAGCGCGCAGGTAACCCAACAGAACGAATGCATGCAATGGCTATTTGGGCAAAATCTTGACAAACCCCTTTTTTCTCTAAAATAACCTCATGAATAGGCGTTGCCACATTGGTAACATTAGCGTTAAACTCAAAATCGTTAAAAATGCGTTCCATTAACTCGTAAGCCGCTTCAAAAATTGGGCGGTTTGGTTTAAAAGAAACTTCAGCATAATCTCTAATTTCCGAAGAAATATTAGCTATCAAAACCGATTCTAATATAAACTGTTTAACATCCAATAGGTCGCCACCTTCAGCCTTTAATGCTGCTTTAGCTTCAATTAAATTAATTTTTTTGCCACGTTCCGATTTATTAATATCGGGTTGTAAAGTATAGTCACGAAGAATTTTGCTTAATGCTGTAACTTTTAATGTTTTATGTTCCTCTTGTATAGAAAACCGTGTGATGGTATTACCAAAAAAATCAATTTTTTCAGAGAATTCGGATGGCGTTGGGCTGATATCTAAGGTATACTCAACCACCGTTTGGCCTAACATGTTTTTAGGTTTTATAGTCGCTATATTATGGCAGAAGGTAACACCAACTTCATATTTATAACTCGTAGTATGTGATATTTGATATAACATATTATGACAGTTCGAAATTTTGATTCGTCAATTGTTTTTGTGTATACGAGTGATTAAAATAAGTGTTTGATACCTCCATAGATGTTTGATGTAATAGATCACTAATTTCTGCCAGCGCATCATCTAGGTTTTGTCTTAGAGCCTCATCGTCGTTTAATTTTAAAAGTGGTTCAAGGGTTAAGCTATTCATCTTGTCGTGTGCTTTCTGTATTTTTTCTTTACAGGCTTCAACGGCATTTGATCCTTCAGAATAAGGGAGTTTATTAACATCTTTTTCAATGCGGTTAATTTTATAGGCTAAGGATTTTGCATATTCCGTATCTACAAGCATCAGTTTAATAACGTTTTCTACACTTAAATATGAGCGGTAACTGTATCTATAAATATTTAGACTTTCGCTACTGTTTAACAGCACTTCTAAAATCTCATATTGTACTTGTTCTTCATAATTAATAACCAGTAACGAGCGGCATTTTTCAACATGCATCATAGATTGTTCGGTTTGTAAACCAATAAAATAGAGTAGCAATCCTTGATTTACTAAAATGCTTTCTTCTATTAATGCCATAAAAGCAATTAATCGAGTAATGATGCGATCTAGAAATTTGATTAGCTTATTAATTGAAAAATCTTCTGCGTTCTTAAAGTTTTGCCATTGTTTTTTAATGCCATCAAACACACGCCACATATCTCTAGACCATAAGCTTCTTAAGGAATAGTAAGAGTTATTGAAACTATTTAAGGTTTGTGCTAAACTTCCTAAACGGTTATCATCAATAATTAATGATTTAATTTCTTTTAAAGGATTTTTTAATCGTTCCTCTGCGCCTTCACCAATAAAACCAGGAAATGTAGAGGTAATATTGGTAATGGATTGGTAAAGAATAATTAGGGTATCTGAATCAGATTTACGTGCTGTTGATTGCTCTTGATTCATTCTATTAAGAACCACGCGTAAATAACGTGCTGTTATTAATGCGCGTCCTAAATAACGCCCAGACCAAAATAGGTTTTCGGCGGTGTTACTTGATAAATCATTAATATCTGAAATGGTGCTGTTAGAGGAAGAATCCCAAGAATAATTTCGCAATGGATTTTGAACATTGTCTGAAACTACCCAGAAATCTTTACTAATCCCACCACGTTGGTTGGAAACAAATATTTTTTCGCGATCTGCAGCCACACGAACTAAGCCACCAGACATAACACTATATCCGTCTTTTTTAGCAATAGCAAAGGTTCGGCAAGATACTTTTCTAGGTTCTAACTTCCCTTTAACAAAGGTTGGAGCGGATGAAAAAGATATTTTATCTTGTGCCACAAATTGGTAAGGCGCGAGTAATATGTCGTTTTTTAATTCTTTTAAAGCCTCGTCATTTAAAAATTGGCAGAAATAGATGTTTTCTCTATTGGAACGATCAATGCGTTTTACAACCAAATCTTTTAAATGCTCTAAAACATAGTCGCATTCTTTTTTTTGTCCGCACCACCAAGATGCTATTTGAGGTAAAATTAAATCTTCTTTGAAAAAATATTTGCAAATGGCATTCATAAAAGGAATTAACCCTGAATTATCTAAAATACCACTTCCAATGGGGTTTACGATTGTTACTTGTTGTTCTCTAACGACTTCTAGTAAGCCAGCCACACCTAAATACGAATCTTCTCTTAACTCTAACGGATCCATAAAAGCGTCATCAACACGACGTAAAACCACATCAACCTGTTTAAGCTTTTTAAGTGTTTTTAACCAAAGTTTGCCGTTTCTAACCACCAAATCGCTACCCATAACTAACGGATACCCTAAAAAGGAAGCTAAATAAGCATGTTCAAAATAGGTTTCATTATGTGGCCCAGGTGTTAGAATAACAATATTTGGGTTGCTTTTATTTTGTGGTGCTGCATCAATTAACATTTGCTTTAAGTCGTTAAAAAAACTTAAAGGTTGTTTGACATTAATGTTATCGAAAATATTTGGAACAACTCGGTTAAGTGCATATCTGTTTTCAAGTGCATAACCCATGCCAGAAGGGGCTTGCGTACGATCACTAACCACCCACATACGACCGTCTGGACCACGCGCCAAATCGAGCGAATAGATTTGTAAAAGTTTGGAGGTGTTATATTTAATTTGATCGCATTGCCTTAAAAACCCGCGATGCGCAAAAATAACTTCCTCTGGAACAATACCATTTTTTATTAGTTCGCGCTTGCCATATATATCTTTTAAAACAAGATTTAATATTTCTGCACGTTGCATGATCCCTTTTTCGATGGTCGATTCCCATTCTAATTGGTTGACTATATACGGTATTACGTTTAATCCCCAAGAACGATTTAAACCGTTTGGATCGTTGTAAACGTTATAGGTTACTCCATTTTCTTCCATTAACCAATCAATTTCATCTTGTTTGGCAAGCAGATTTTCATAACCAATTTCAGAAAAATTATTAAGTAGTTTTTTCCAATTGGTGTTAATGGTCATGTCGGGTTTTATTACCTCGTCATAATCTTTAAATTCTGAAAAGTTATTTTGAAATTGTGTATTTGGTTTTATGGACATTTAAGGTATTCTAAAAATGCAAAAATACTATAAAAAAAGTTGATAAAAGCCTTAATAATGGTAAAGGAATTTCATTGTTTTTATCTGGAATATTAATTTTTTTTCTTTTATTTTAGTTTCTGGATGGCTCAGTTTAAAAAACAAATTGGCGGTTTAACCCTTAGGCCTGCCAACTGACAGGCAAGGTTTTTAATAAAACATTTATGTTCATGAATTTATTAATATAAAATAAAGTGTATGAATAAAACCCCACAGTCACGTCTTAGCGTTACGAGGACTTGTAATGGAAAGCCCGACCATTTGGAAACCTGCCTGCCGGCAGGCGCCCAAAAATCGGACTTATTTTAATTATTTTTTTCTTAAATCTAAGGTGTATGGAAACTCGAAGTTTTTAGGTAATTCTTTATAATTGAATTTTTTAGAACTTTTTAGTTTCTCTACTTTTATAACACTTTCACCACCTTGCATAATAGCATCTGGTTCTTCAATGTTACCTTGTGTATGACCAATTTCCCAAAAACGGTTGATGCGTCTAGATTCGGCTTCGTAACTATTTACAGGATAACTATCGTACGAACGTCCACCAGGATGCGCGACATAATAGGTGCAACCACCAATGGAGCGTTTATTCCAAGTGTCTACAATATCGAAAACCAACGGTGTATCTACGCCAATTGTTGGGTGTAATGATGAATAAGGATTCCAAGCTTTATAGCGGATTCCAGCAACAAATTCACCTTTAACGCCTGTGCTGTTTAGTTGCACTTTTACGCCATTACAGGTTAGCACATAGCGCTCTTCGATAAAATGATTTACTTTAACTTGAATTCGCTCTACTGAAGAATCTACATATCTTGCAGTTCCGCCACCAGTCATTTCTTCCCCTAAAACATTCCAAGGTTCTATAGCTGCTCGTAATTCTAAATGAATGTTGTTGATTTCGACCATACCATGAAGCGGGAATCTGAATTCGAAAAATGGATCGAACCAATCGACTTCAAATTTATATCCAGCTCTGTTAAGTTGCTCTACAATATCCTTAATATCTTCTTTTACATAATGCTCGATTAAAAACTTATCGTGTAATTCTGTGCCCCAACGTACTAAATCGTGTTCGTAAGGTTTATTCCAGAACCACGCTACAAGCGTACGTACTAAAAGGTTTTGCATTAAGCTCATTTGTGGGTGTGGAGGCATATCGAACGCACGAAGTTCTAAGATACCTAATCGACCTGAAGACGAATCTGGAGAATACAATTTATCTATACAAAATTCCGCACGGTGTGTATTTCCTGTTAAATCTGTTAGTAAATGGCGAAACAATCTATCGGTTAACCAAAATGGTACTTCACCATCTTTTGGTATTTGACTAAACGCAATTTCAAGTTCGTAAAGGTTTTCCATCCGGGCTTCGTCAACTCTTGGAGCCTGACTTGTTGAGCCAATAAAAGCGCCAGAAAACAAGTATGAAAGTCCTGGGTGATGCTGCCAAAACGTTAGTAAACTTCGTAACAAACTAGGTTTACGTAATAGTGGACTATCGGCCGGAGTTGAACCACCTAAGGTTACGTGATTACCACCACCTGTTCCGGTGTGTTTGCCATCCAGCATAAATTTTTCAGTTCCTAAACGGGATTTTTTAGCATGCTCATAAAGTGTTAATGTATTATGACAAAGCTCTTCCCAGTTTTTTGCAGGAAATACATTAACTTCAATAACGCCTGGATCTGGAGTTACTTTCATAGACTCGAATCGGTGATCCTTTGGTGCGTCATAACCTTCTAAAATAACAGGAATATCCAGTTTTTTAGCTGTTGCTTCAATGGATGCTATTAAATCTAAATAGATTTCGGCAGAATCTAAAGGCGGTAAAAACAAGTGTAATTTACCATCTCTTATTTCTGAACAGATGGCCGTTCTGATAAAATATTTATTATCGACTTTTACGCCATTGATTTCAACATTATCAAAACGATCTTGAGCTGTTTTTTTAAAGCTTGGTAACCTGCCTTTAACTGAAAAATTATCAGGATCGAATTTTGGGAATTCACCATGTTCTGATTTTCTAATTAAAGAATCTAAAGGCAAACGAAGACCGATAGGGGAGTTTCCAGGAATTAAGAATAAATTATTCCTTCTAAAATTCCAATCACTTGTATACCATGTTCCCATGGAATTATTTAATGGAAGTACATAACCAATGGCTTTTGTTTTTCCGTCTTTTAATATATCCTTTAATTTGTTTTTTACTAATAAAGCGCCATCATCTTTTGTAGGATCTACATCAATAGGCAGTTTGCCTTCTTCCCACATGAAATAAAAGGCATCCTCATAGGTAGGAACAATCGTTTTATTTGTAATTCCTAAATGCTGAGAAAGCGTTTCTAAGAAAAGGATATCTGAACCTTCTTTTACAATAGGGTTATCTGAAAACAGCGAGAGCAATTTTTTATTATGCCATATGTTTCTACCATCTTTTCTCCAACAAAGTTCTATAGACCAACGCGGTAAAGGTTCACCAGGATACCATTTGCCTTGTGCTTGGTGTAAAACGCCTCCTTTTGCAAACTCATCATATAATCTTGCAGAAAGGTTTTTTGCTAGTTCTCTTTTATGAGGACCATCGGCATCAGTATTCCATTCTGGCGACTCCATATCATCAATAGATACGAATGTTGGTTCTCCACCCATGGTTAGTCTAACATCGCCTTTTTCTAATTGTTTTTCTACCTTAAATCCTAGTTTGTAAATAGCGTTCCATTGCTCTTCAGTATAAGGTTTGGTAACTCTTGGCGATTCGAAAATTCGTTTTACAGAGTTTTCAAATTCAAATTCTGTTTCACAAACATCAGACATTCCAGAAACAGGCGCGGCACTTTCAAAAGTTGGCGTACATGCCAATGGAATGTGTCCTTCACCAGCTAACAATCCTGAGGTTGCATCGAATCCAATCCAACCAGCACCAGGTAAATATACTTCTGCCCAAGCGTGTAAATCAGTAAAATCTTCTTCAGGACCAGAAGGACCATCCAATGATTTTTCATCAGATTTTAATTGAACTAAATATCCAGAAACAAAACGCGCTCCGAAACCTAGGTGGCGCAAGGTTTGTACAAATAGCCATGCGTAGTCTCTACATGATCCATTTTTTTGCCCTAGTGTTTCTTCACAGGTTTGCACACCAGGATCCATCCTGATATTATAATTTAAATACTCGTATATTTTTTGATTGATATGAATTAAAAAATATATGGTCTTTCTTGGTGTATAATCTAAAGTTTTAATAAAATCTTGAAGCAACTTACCGTTATCAGTAATTTCTAAATAGGGTAATAACTCTTTTTTTGTTTCTTCTTTATACGTAAAAGGATATTCTTCAGCATATTCTTCAACAAAAAAATCGAATGGGTTTATAGTTTTTAAATCGGCTATAATTTCAACATCAATAGTAAGTTCTGTAGTTTTATCCGGAAAAATTAACCGTGCCATGTAATTTCCAAATGGATCTTGTTGCCAATTGAAAAATTGATTTTCTGGAGTAATTTTTATGGAGTAAGCTTCAATAGGTGTTCTGCTATGCGGTGCAGGCCTTAATCTGAAAATGTGTGGAGATAATGAAACGGGCCTGTCATATTTATATTTGGTTTTGTGAGAAATTACAATTTTTAAAGCCATAGTTGTTCTTTAACAGTTAGATATACAATTTAAGTGTTTTATATGGAGTAAAGGCATAATTAGTCTTATAATTTGGATACTTAAATTATGATTTTAATAATTAAATTGAATAATACCTTTGAAAATATAAAATTAAGGGTTTTTGATGCCTTGGGTGTTTACTAATATGAACTAATCCTAAAATTAATTCTAACTTTTTATTCGTTGTAAATTCTGTTTTCCTGTTCTGCAACGCGAATAAAAGTTGTTCGTTTTGTGAGTTCTTTTAAACGTGCAGCGCCAACATAAGTGCAAGTACTTCGTAAGCCGCCTAAAATATCTTGTAGCGTGTTTTCAACCTTTCCACGGTAAGGAACTTCTACGGTTTTGCCTTCGCTAGCTCGGTATTCTGCCACACCACCAACATGTTTATCCATGGCTGTTTCAGAACTCATCCCATAAAACTTTCTAAATGTTTTACCGTTTTTTTCTAGGGTTTCACCACCACTTTCGTCGTGTCCTGCCAGCATACCGCCTAACATAACAAAATCTGCTCCAGCTCCAAAAGCTTTAGCAATATCGCCAGGTGTTGCACAGCCACCATCACTAATTATTTGGCCTCCTAATCCATGCGCAGCGTCTGCACATTCTATAATGGCTGATAATTGCGGATAGCCAACACCCGTTTTAACGCGCGTAGTGCAAACAGAACCTGGGCCAATACCAACTTTAACAATATCGGCTCCAGAAAGTAATAATTCTTCAACCATTTCTCCCGTAACCACGTTACCAGCAATAATAATTTTATCTGGATAATCTGTTCTAGTTTGTTTTACAAAATCAGCAAAAAGCTCTGAATAACCATTGGCAACATCAATACATATAAACTTAAGCTGCGGATGTGCAGATATAATGTTTGATAGTTTTACAGCATCTTTTTTGCTTATTCCAGTACTTACAGCAATATAATCTTCAATGCCATTTGGGGTGCTTTTAAGAAATTCGCTCCAAGCATCTAATGAGTAATGTTTATGAATGGCAGAAAAAAGCTTGTGAGTTGAAAATGCTTTTGCCATTTCAAAAGTTCCAACAGTATCCATATTTGCCGCCATTATTGGAATTCCAGACCATTTTTTGGTGCTGTGCAAAAACTTAAATTCGCGTTCTAAACTTACTTGTTTTCTACTTTTTAAGGTAGACCGTTTTGGGCGAATCATAACATCTTTAAAGCCTAATTTAATATCGTATTCTATGCGCATTTTGGAACTGTTTTAAATCTCTTATTAATATTTAAATTTAAACAAATTCATAAAATAAATCTGGATTAATACTAAATAATACTTTTGTTAATTCGTATAATTATAGATAAGTTTGTTAAAACCAATATTTAATGAGGATTTTCCCTAAATCTATTAAACAAATAGGAATGAAGAAGAAATTATCAATCTTCATTTTTATATCTATAGCCGCTATTTTAATAATTGGTTATGTATTTTTAGAAAAGAAAATATTTGCTGAAACTGCTGCATTATTTTTATTCATATTATCTATTATTCAAGTTTTTGCTTTACAATTCTTTCTTAAAAATCAACTTAAAAATGAGGTTATAAAATCTAATTTACGATTTCGGGTTGATGAATTAAAAATTAGTTTGGAGGCTGCTGAAGAACTAGCAAATCATAAATCCATTTATTTGGCAAATATGAGTTATGAGGTTCGCACCCCGCTAAACACGGTTTTGGGGATGTTGAACATGCTAAAACAAACCCATCTTAATAGCGATCAAACAGCACAAGTTGAAATAGCAGAATTCTCTTCAAAACACTTGTTACAATTAGTTAATATGGTTACTGATAACGCCAAAGCCAATGATGGTGATTTAGAATTAAACTTAAATACCATTGATTTAAAAACCGATTTATCTAAGCTGTTTAAGGTGTTTGAATATCAAGCGTGGGAGAAAGGTTTAAGTTTTGAGTTTAAGTTCTTATCAGAAGAGAAAGGTAAGTTTATGGTGTTAGGCGATTCAGCCAAAATCCAACAAGTATTAATTAATTTGATTAATAATGCTATAAAATTCACTAATAGCGGAAAAATTTCAATTATTGTAGACCAATCAGTTGGTATTGATAACGATCAATTTATAACCTTTTATATTAAGGATACAGGAATTGGGATGAAACCTCAGGATGCAAAACTTGTTTTTAATAATTTTGATGGCGTTTACGATAATTCTATAATGAAGGATTACAGAGGTGGCGGTATGGGATTATCTATTTCTCACAAATTGGTTGAGCTTTTAGGAGGTGAACTTAAATTAGAAAGTAAAGAAAATGAAGGGTCTACGTTTTATTTTAGTCTGCAATTAAAGAAGACTTTAAATATTAAACCTGTTGAAGAAATAGAAAAACCTGTTTTATCTGCTAAGTTTAGCGTACTAGTTGCTGAAGATAATAGGATGAATCAAAAGGTAATTAAATTTTTATTAGAAAAACAAGGCGCAGATTGTACGTTTGCTAAAAACGGTCGTGAAGCGGTTGATTTATACGAAATATTAGATTTTGATATGATTTTTATGGATATATACATGCCTGATTTGGATGGGTATGAGGCCACTAAATTAATTAAAGACACCGATAAATACTTAAAAAATAAAACGCCTATAATTGGTGTATCTGCAAGTGCTTTTGAAAAAGATGTTGAAAAAGCTAAACTTGCAGGAATTGATGATTTTTTATCAAAACCAATAAACATTGAAAAACTGAAAGGATTACTTGTAAAGTTTTCAAAGTTAAATACAACAATTAAATAATAGGTTTTTCTATTTTACCGCAATAACACTAATTTCAACATTAACATTTTTTGGTAATCTAGCAACTTCTACAGTTTCTCTTGCCGGTGCATTAGCTTCATCAAAATAACTTCCATATACCTCATTGATAAGAGAAAAATCATCCATATTACTAATAAAAATGGAAGATTTGATAACATTTTCAAAAGTCATATCGGCAGCTTCCAAAACAGCCTTTAAATTCTGCATAACTTGTTTAGTTTCCTGAGTTATATTGTCAAGCACTAACTTATTGGATTCGGGATGTATGGCAATTTGCCCAGATGTATATAAGATGTTCCCAGTTAAAACTGCTTGGTTATAAGGACCAATAGGAGCGGGCGCGTTGTTGGTTTTTATGATTGTTTTCATAATATTATGTTTTTTTTATTTCCTGGAAGACGGAAATCTAATTTCTAAAGCTGAATATCTGGTTGTCTTCGTTTTTCGTATTTAAGATCACTTAATATACTCGATTTTATACCAATAAAGAAATTCCAAGAACTTTGAGTACTAAAAGGAATCCAACTAAAATTCATTCGCCAACTTAATAAATCGCGTTCAAAACGAAGTTGGGTATAAGTGAAACCAGCATTTTTTAAATCGTAACCAGATGAACCGCCAATGGACCATTTGGGTGAAAGTTCTAAATCGCCAGAAAACATTAGCGAATGCGATGATATGGCATTTTGCCTTATACTATTAGAGTAATTTACAGCATAGGCCACTCTAAAATTCCAAGGTATTTTATAATTATATAATTCACCTGGTTTTTCTTCCTTTTTATCACGGTCTCGCTGTATTTGCTGATTGGCAAAATCTTCAGAAACACCAAATAAATCATCGGCTCGGCCACCACTTCGTACATTTTCTTCAATACCAGAATCTTTCTTTTTATCCTTCTTTCCATCTGAACTTGAAAAAGACCAACTCGCATTAAGGTTAGCGCCTGTTAATCTAAAAAGGCTTCCGCCATTATCAATATTATATGTATCTATTCTAGTGTTATTATTGTCTAACGCGTAAGGATCTAAAGTGGCACCAAAATTAACGCTCATTTTGTTTTTAAATAGTTGCGTACCACCACTCACTCTTATTGGGCTCCATTGTAATGAATCGCCAGCAAAATTATAAGAAGTTGAAAAGTTTAAATTATTTAAAAGTATAATCTTTTTGTCCTCGGTGGCTGTACTATCCTTATCTCTAACTTTTGCTTCAAGGTTATTAGAAACAGAAATTCCCATGGAGCTAGAAAAGTTTTTATTGGGAGAGCCAAATAAATTATCTTCAAATCTAGTATAATCAACATCGCTAGTAGTTAATCCATCAGCACTAACAACTTCATAAGAGTCATAATATTTATCAAACGAAGGATTAATGTTGTAGCTAATCGATGGTCTCATCACATGCCTTATAGCTTTAATTTTTGGATCTTTTCCTTCTTTTTCAAAATTAAACATCCCATAAATAGTAGTACCTAAACTAGTGCTGAAGTTATATGTTCTAAAAGAATCAAATCCATTAATTGTTTCTTCAACAACTTCTTGATTAACAGAATCGTAAGTCTTGTCTACAGTTTTAAAAGTCCAAACTTCATTATAACTTGTACTGGCACTTGCACTAAAATATTTAAATAGTTTAAAATTTGTTGTTAAAGGGATACTGTGTTGAAATCCTGTTTTAGCATCGTCAAACATTTCTTTTTTTAAGAATAATGAATCGGTAGTTTGAATTCTGTTTTCGCCACGTAAATTATATTGGAAATTTATATTTTGAATAATACCTTTCTTCGAACCTGTTTTTGTAGCAAATGGATACATTCTACCAACACTACCTTGAAATGTTGGCAGCGTCATATTAATACTTTCTGTATTGGTATTTTGAGAATGGGTTGCCGTAAGGCTAATATTAACTTCGGGTTCGGTAGGAAAAGATTTTGAATATGAAACTGATGATGCCAATGTATTATTTAAAAAAGCACCCGCATTAACTTGGTTTATAGATTGTCTATAATAAGTACTACTTCCTAAATTTACGGAGGCAGAAAATCGTGAACTAGGATTTGCTTTGGAGTCTTGACTGTGCGACCAACGTAAGTTATAAATAGTGTTTGTGGCATAATCAGAGAAACCGCGCTCGCTTGTAATTAAGTTTTCATACCTAAAACCAACACTACCTCTAAAACTATATCGTTTTGCATACGTGTTTTCTAAACGCACACCAAAACTTCCGTTAGTATAGTAATCTCCTAAAACCGCTAAATCAACATAATCATTAATAGCAAAATAATACCCACCATTTTGCAAAAAGTACCCACGATCATTTTGTTCACCAAAACTTGGAATTATAACTCCAGAGGTTTGTTTTTCACTTTGTGGAAAAAATCCAAAAGGTAAACCTAAAGGGGTTGGCACATCATAAATAAAGAGGTTTGCTAATCCTGTAACAATTTTTTTTCCAGGTACAATTTTGGCTTTTCGTAACTTTAAATAATATTCTGGGTCCTCAAGATTTTCAGAAGTCGTATATCTGGCATCTTTAACAAAATAAACTGAATCATTTTCTTTTTTTGTAGTTTCAGAAATCACAGTACCTTCACCTTG
>NZ_JBATHX010000354.1:0-27151 GCF_049667265.1 Algibacter sp.
CCATTAGATTCTTGGTTTATTAAAATTACCGACGTTAAAGGACGTATGCACGAACTAAACGAAACCATAAACTGGAAACCAAAATCAACTGGTACAGGACGTTTTGGCAATTGGTTAGCAAATGCAAACGATTGGAATTTATCGCGTTCACGTTATTGGGGAATTCCGTTACCAATTTGGAGAACCGAAGATGGTAAAGAAGAAATTTGTATTGGATCTGTTGAAGAGTTAAAAGCAGAAATGACGAAATCCGTTGAGGCCGGATTCATCCCGTCTGATATTTTCGCCGATTTCGAAGTTGGAAATAATTCTGATGAAAATTACGCTAAAATCGATTTACATAAAAATATCGTTGACGAAGTGGTGTTAGTATCACTCACAGGTCAAAAAATGTTCCGCGAAAGCGATTTAATTGATGTTTGGTTCGATTCTGGTTCTATGCCCTATGCACAATGGCATTACCCATTTGAAAACAAAGATTTAATTGATAAAGGGACAACCTATCCAGCTGATTTTATTGCCGAAGGTGTCGATCAAACTCGAGGATGGTTCTATACGCTTCACGCTATCGGGACTATGGTTTTCGATTCTGTAGCTTATAAAAACGTTGTATCAAACGGATTGGTGTTAGATAAAAACGGACAAAAAATGTCCAAACGTTTAGGAAACGCTATCGATCCTTTTGAAACATTAGGAACCTATGGAGCAGATGCTACACGTTGGTATATGATTAGCAATGCGAATCCTTGGGATAATTTAAAATTCGATTTAGAAGGTATAGAAGAAGTAAAACGAAAGTTTTTCGGAACCCTTTACAATACCTATTCATTTTTTCAGTTATATGCTAACCTTGATAATTTTACGTACAGCGAAGCAGATATTCCTTTAAACGAAAGACCAGAAATTGACCGATGGATTCTTTCAGAATTACATACACTAATTCAAAAAGTAGATGCTTTTTATGCCGATTATGAACCTACAAGAGCAGCAAGAGCCATTTCAGATTTCACACAAGATTATGTAAGTAACTGGTTTGTGCGTTTAAGCAGAAGGCGTTTCTGGAAAGGCGATTACCAACAAGATAAAATTTCGGCATACCAAACACTTTATACCTGTTTGGAAACGATTGCTAAGTTGAGTGCGCCAATTGCACCATTCTTTATGGATAGATTGTATTTAGATTTAAATGCAGCTACCAAAAAAGAATCGTTTGAAAGTGTACATTTAGCAAATTTTCCAGTTTTCGATGAAACGTATGTTGATAAGTCTCTGGAAAACAAGATGGAAAGTGCACAAATCATATCGTCTTTAGTCTTATCACTAAGAGCTAAGGAAAAGATAAAAGTAAGACAACCATTACAAAAAATAATGATTCCTATTAATAGTGAATCACAAAAGAATGAAATTTTAGCTGTGGCAGACCTTATAAAATCGGAGGTTAATGTTAAAGAAATAGATCTTTTAGAAGATGCTTCAGATATTTTAGTAAAACAGATAAAACCCAACTTTAAAGTCCTTGGACCTCGATTTGGAAAAGACATGAAAGCGGTGGCTCAGTTAGTTAATAACTTTACCCCTGAAGATATTAAAAACATTGAGCAAAATGGTACTTTAGACGTCGAAATTAACGGGAAAAACATTACCTTAGAGCTTACAGATGTTGAAATAACATCTCAAGATATTGAAGGGTGGTTAGTAGCAAATGAAGGTGCATTAACAGTAGCTTTAGATGTTACAATTTCCGATGATTTAAGAAGAGAAGGCATCGCTAGAGAGTTGATTAATAGAATTCAGAATTTAAGAAAAGATTCTGGTTTTGAAGTCACAGATAGAATAGATGTTACTTTTCAAATGGACGAGCAAATTGTAAAGGCCATTGAATCAAATAAGGCGTATATTAAATCGGAAACATTAACAAATGAACTTGAAATTATTGATAAATTAGAAGATGGTATAGAAATTGCTTTCGATGATGTAAATACCAAGCTATTTATTCAAAAACATTAATATTATGAATAACAATACAGTAAGATTCCCAGATAGTGATTTAGCAGAATTTAAAGTGCTAATTCAAGGAAAAATAGAAAAAGCAAAGCACGATTTAGAATTGATAAAAAGTGCTTATATGAACGACCATAATAATGGAACAGATGATACATCGCCAACATTTAAAGCCTTTGATGAAGGTAGCGAGGTGATGAGTAAAGAATCTAATTCAGAATTAGCGATACGTCAAGAGAAGTTTATACGCGATTTAAAAAATGCTTTAATTAGAATTGAAAACAAAACCTATGGCGTTTGCCGCGTAACAGGAAAACTAATAAATAAGGAGCGTTTAAAATTAGTGCCTCATGCGACATTAAGTATTGAAGCTAAAAACATGCAATAAATTCCTGGGTAGTCAGGAACCTGAAGATTTTAAATTATATATTTGAAACGTCTCAAGACTATTGAGACGTTTTTCATTTAAACCCTTTTTGTCACCTTGCGTACTTTGTCTGCGCTCAGCATAGACTAAAATCGAAAGGTCTTAAATAAATTTTATGTCACTAAAAAAATCCATATTACTAATCATTATTATTCTACTAATCGATCAGATTAGTAAAATATACATAAAAACCAACTTTGTACTTCAAGAAGGTTTAGACGTTTTCAGCTGGTTCGAAATTATTTTTGTTGAAAACGACGGCATGGCTTGGGGCACAAAAATTAGTGATTTTGTAACTTTTATATCCGATAGAACGGCCAAGGTTATTCTAACGTCTTTTCGGATTATTGCTATTTTCGGAATAGGCTATTGGTTATATGATGCCACAAAAAAGCAAAGTTCCAAAATATTAATTATCGCCATTGCGCTCATATTTTCTGGTGCTTTAGGAAATATTATTGATTCGGTGTTTTATGGTGTACTGTTTGATGACAGCTATAATCAAGTCGCAAATTTTCTTCCAGAAGCTGGTGGTTACGATGGTTTATTGCATGGTAAAGTGGTAGATATGTTGCACTTTCCATTATTTGAAGTGGACTTACCAGAGTGGTTTCCATTTTCCGCCGGAAAACGATTTAGCTTTTTCGATCCTGTTTTTAATATTGCCGATATGGCTATAAGTACAGGTTTTATTATGCTTATTGTGTTTAATAAGAAGGCGTTTGCTAATAAAGCGTAATTAAATTTTCAACTAGAAATAGCAACTAGTCTTAATTTTTATTTGAATTAATAGCTTGCTTAATTTTATCTGTTTTTTCTAAAAGTAATTTTAATTGTTTTTTTGATTCTTCAAGATCAAAATCTAAACCGTGTTCATTTATTTCCTGATAAGTACTTATCAAGACTAAGGAGCAAGAACTTAATCGTTTTTCTAAATTTTTATCACGTTCAATAGTTTTTCTTTTTACAATTCTTAAAGCAGATAAAAGATAAAGTACAAAGGCAATTATAATACAACTTGGAATAATAATTATTGTAGCAGCAATTGCAACCAACACATTAGTTAACCTGTTATCAAAAATCTCACCTGGATCGTGGTGATAAGCTTCATGACAATGGTTTGGGCCATCAACTGGATAAAACGTAGTATTAATAATTTTCTCAAAAACAGACCAATACCATGGTACTTTTTCGTTTTCAGAAAAATAGTGATGGTTGTAATATCCAACTCTAGCAGATATGGTATTATCGGCATCACCACCTGCTATAACATTTCCAAGTTGATCAATTGAAAGAAAAAGCCGTGAAAAGTATTTCCAGATTTTGGAATTTTTAGTAATCATGCGCTTCGATTTTAAAGTTAAACAGATAATTTTACAACTTTCTAAACTAAATTACCTCTAATCAATTTTTAGAAATTGTATACCTTATTGGCCGTCACACAATAATCCAACCCAATATCTCCATCAAAAATATCCGTAATTTCTTCATCAGCTTCAAAAAAAGACAATCCAATTTTTAAAGTTTCAGGTTTACAATCAGCTAAAAAGCGATCATAAAAGCCTTTACCATAACCCACACGGTTTCCTTTTTTATCAAAAGCTAAAAGCGGAATAAAAACGACTTCAATTTTATCATTTGCGATTTCGATTCCGTTAATAGGCTCAGGAATATTCCAATGATTTTTCTTAATAACCGTATTGTCAGTCAATAAAAAATGAGTCATACCGCCAGTTTTAAAATCACTTTTAGAAATAAGAATGTTTTTGTCCTTACCAGAAAGAATATTCAAAATATAATCAGTATTTACTTCTTTTTTTTCTTCTATAGCGAGGAAAATATGATAAAAAGAAAACTCCCAAATAGGTAATTTTAAAAGCTGATTGGCAATGGACAAACTACGGTTGTCTTTTTGTTTTTCGGACAAACCATTTCGAAGCATTTTGTATTTTTTTCGCAATGCTGATTTGGTCATAGCTTAATGTTTAAGTTGTGTGGTAATATGAAATAAAGCATCGCCTTGGTAAACCAAAGAAGCTTCGTTCACATTAATAACATAACCTTCTAATTTAGATTTTACAGCATGGTGAATTTTGCCGTATGGGTCGGTAATTTGGCCTACCACATCACCCACAGAAATTTTTGAATTTATTGCTACTTTGGCCTTAAACATGCCTGAAGCGGTGGCGCGAATCCATTTACTTTTTTCAACATAAACAGGAGTAGTTTTTGAAGGTGTTACTTTATGTTTCGAATTAAGCATTTCAAAATGTGTTAAAATGCGTTTCACACCTTCAACCCCAATTTTAGAAATGGTATTATCCACAAAAAATGATTTTCCACCCTCATACAACAAAATGGGTTTGTTCAATTGTGAACAGGCATTCCTAAAAGATTTGGTAATGTTTTTTGAATACAATATAAATGGTGGTGAAAACACATCTGCAAGTGCTTTTAATTCAGGGTTATCGTGTACAATTCGTATTTGTGCGGCATTGAATCTACTGGCTCCTCCCGTATGAAAATCGATTATTAGATCGACATCGGCAATAATTTCGGTCATTAAAGTATAAGCCACTCTACTTGCCAGAGAGCCATTTTCAGAACCTGGAAAAACACGGTTCAAATCGCGTCCATCTGGGAATACTCTGCTACTATTTAAAAACCCAAAAACATTCAAAATAGGCATGCAAATAATGCTGCCTCGTTTGGGCTTGTTAATGCCTCTGGAAATAAGTTGCCTTACAATGTCGATACCGTTTATTTCATCGCCATGTAAACCAGCGGTGAATAAAATAGTAGGTCCTGGCTTTTTGGAACGTTCAATAATTACCGGTACTTCAATTTTGGTTGCCGTATGCAACTTAGCAATGTTGAAATTGATTTCTTTTGAAGTCCCCAATGGAATGGTTTCCCCTAAAATAGTAATGTTGTCTTTGAATTCCGTAGTCATAGAAAATTAAACGTTGCGTTCAATAAAACGAATAATGGTTTTGGCGATATCCTTTTTTGTAGCATCTTCAATACCTTCAAGTCCAGGAGATGAATTCACTTCTAAAATTAATGGACCTCTAGCAGATTGTAGCATATCCACACCGCAAATCCCTAAACCTAAAGATTTTGCAGCCTTTAAAGCAGCATTTTCTTCTTCGTCTGTTAGTTGTATAATATTTGCGCTACCACCCCTGTGGAGATTGGATCTAAACTCACCTTCTTTGCCTTGTCGTTTCATAGCGCCAACTACAATGCCATCTACTACAAAGGCTCTGATATCGGCTCCTTTCGATTCTTTAATAAATTCTTGAACAATAACACGAGCTTGTAGCCCATTAAAGGCTTCTAGTACAGATTCTGCTGCATTGTTAGTTTCTGCCAATACAACACCCAGACCTTGTGTACCTTCTAAAAGTTTTATAACCAAAGGTGCGCCACCAACATAGTTTATAACTTCGGCAACATCTTTTGTGTAATTTGAAAACACGGTTTTTGGCATTCCCAAACCAGCACGCGATAGCACTTGCAAACTTCTTAATTTGTCGCGGGACCGCACCAATGCTTGTGATTCTACGGTTGAGAATATTTTCATCATTTCAAATTGCCTTACTACGGCAGTACCATAAAAAGTAACAGAAGCCCCAATACGCGGAATAATAGCGTCTATACCAGTCAATGGTTTTCCTTTGTATAAAACAGCAGGATTTTTCTTTTCAATAATAATTTCGCACTTTAAAGGGTCAATCACTTCAATAGTGTGCTTACGTTGTTTAGCAGCTTCTACAAGTCGCTTTGTTGAATATAGATTAGGGTTTCTAGATAAAATAACGATGTTCATTTATGTGTTTTATTATGTAATTAGTTGGTATGTAGTTTGTTTGTTTTTTCTTTAAAAGATACATCTTTTAGATCAACATCAACCATGAATTTTTTCAACAGAAATTTACGCCCAATTAAAATGGGGTATTTCATGTCGTCTCTATCATTTAAAGTAAGGTTAATGCTGTATTTTTTATTAAATACAATAACAGACGTTTTTACTTTATATCTGTGTTGTACAATGCCATTGCTGCTTTTTACTTTTGTAGTTGTAAAATTTTTAAAAATGATTTTTTTACCATTATAATTAGGGTGCCCTTTGTCAAAAAACAAACACTTTAACACACCATCCTCCTCATAAAATTTATGGCAATGCATGGATGAAGTGTAAGCACCTGTGTCGACCTTCACATCTATATCAAATAGATCCAATGAAGGAAAATCTACTTTATCTATTCTCCCGATTATTTTTTTTGGCATTTTTAAAAATTGTAATAAAGGGTGCAAGGTACTAATAAAATTAGGTTTTTAATTTAAATTTATGAGGATGAAAAATTAAAATAATTATCTTTGAAGTATGCCTGAAACCACTTTAGAACTCCAACTACAAACCATGCCAAACAGCCCTGGAGTTTATCAGTATTATGATGCCGAAGGAATGATTTTGTACGTTGGAAAAGCTAAAAACCTTAAAAAGAGAGTCAGTTCTTATTTTACTAAAACCCATGAAAATGGAAAAACGAGGGTACTCGTAAAAAAAATTGCGACCATCAAGCACATTGTTGTTGCTACCGAAACGGATGCTTTATTATTGGAAAACAATCTTATAAAAAAGCATAAACCACGATATAATGTGTTGCTAAAAGACGATAAATCGTACCCATGGATTTGTATAAAAAAAGAACGTTTCCCAAGAGTGTTTTCTACCCGACGCGTTATTAAAGATGGGAGCGAATATTTTGGACCATATACCAGCGGAAAAACTGTACATACTTTATTGGACTTAATTAAAGGCTTATACAGTTTGCGAAACTGTAACTTTAATTTATCTGAAGAAAAAATTGATGCAGGTAAATACAAGGTCTGTTTAGAATACCACCTCGGAAACTGCAAAGGCGCCTGCGAAGGTTTAGAAACGGAGGTTGAATACAACGAAAATATAAAAGCAATAAAAGAAATTTTAAAAGGGAATTTTAAAGATTCCTTATCGCAATTTAAAGTGCAAATGCGTGAATATGCCAATAATATGGAATTCGAATTGGCACAAAAAATAAAAGAAAAAGTTGAAGTTTTAGAAAATTACCAAGCAAAATCGACCATTGTAAACCCAAAAATCAGCAATGTAGATGTATTCTCTATCATGAGCGACGAAAGTTATGGTTACGTTAATTTTTTACAATTATCATACGGGTCAATAATTCGTTCGCATACCTTAGAAATTAAAAAGAAATTAGATGAAACCGACTTGCAATTATTGGAACTCGCCATCACAGAAATAAGGCAACGTTTTAACTCAAATTCCAAAGAAATTTACGTACCTTTTAAAGTCGAATTGGGAGATGATTTAAAAGTCACCATACCAAAATTAGGGGATAAAAAACACATTCTAGATTTATCACTCAGAAACGCCAAATATTTCAGAATGGAGCGTTTCAAACAAATGAAAATTGTAGACCCAGATAGGCATGCTAACCGCATTATGGCACAAATGAAGGTTGATTTACGATTATCTGAAGAACCACGACATATTGAGTGTTTCGATAACTCGAATATCCAAGGAACACATCCCGTTGCAGCTTGCGTGGTATTTAAAAACGGAAAACCTAGTAAAAAAGATTACCGCCATTTTAATATAAAAACGGTTGAAGGTCCAGACGATTTCGCATCCATGGAAGAGGTGGTGTATCGCAGATATAAACGCATGCTTGATGAAGACCAGCCTTTACCACAACTCATTATTATAGATGGCGGTAAAGGGCAATTATCATCGGCTTTAAAAAGTTTGGAAGCTTTAGGGCTTCGAGGTAAAATAGCCATTATCGGAATTGCAAAACGTTTAGAAGAATTATTTTACCCAGACGATCCAATTCCCTTATATTTAGATAAAAAAAGCGAAACCCTAAAAATTACGCAGCAATTACGAAACGAAGCCCACCGTTTTGGAATCGAACATCATAGAAATAAACGCAGTAAAACAGCGTTAAATACAGAATTAGAAACCATATCAGGTGTTGGCGAAAAAACGGTTGTTGAATTATTAAGACATTTTAAATCGGCCAAACGTGTTGCAAACGCTAAGTTAGATGAGCTGGAAGCCGTTGTTGGGGTTTCAAGAGCAGAAAAGGTTTATAATTATTATCATGAGAAGTAATAAACCTGCGAGGTCTAAAAACCTTGTAGGTCTGAATTAAAATGGAAGTATTGTATTAAATGAAAGAAGTTGTTGTGTTGAGAGATAAACCAGAATTAAAGATAAGTTTGAATGAGGCTGGAATTGAAATTATTGACGCTTCTCAAACAAAAAATTGTGGTTTTTTGCTATTTAATAATATACTAAGTATTGAAATAAACCAAAAAAAGACTGATTGGATTATTTCAACTTTAAGTTGGGTTGTAGATTTTTTTGCGGGAGGACTTGGCGCTAACTATAAGAATAATGCAAATTTAAAATTAAAAACAGTAAATCAAACCTTAAAAATATGGTTAGATAATGTCGATTTCAATGAAGCAGAAAGAATTACGAAATTGATAACCTCTAAAACAAGCAATAATTTACTTTAAAACAAAAAACTTGAACATAAAAACCATCATATTAACCCTTTTCATACTAGCCTCACTTTCCGCGAAAGCGCAAAACGAAGTACAAGAAAACCCTAGGCCAAAAGTAGGCTTAGTGTTAAGTGGTGGTGGCGCAAAAGGTTTAGCGCATATTGGTGTTTTAAAAGTTATAGACAGTTTAGGTGTAAAAATAGATTATGTTGCAGGAACCAGTATGGGTTCTATAATTGGGGCTTTGTATGCTTCAGGCTATTCAGGGAAGCAACTGGATTCCGTTTTTCAAAAAATAGATTTTGATAATATTATTAACGACAATTTACCGCGCTCATCCATTGCATTTAGCGAACGTAGTAACTTGGAAAAGTATGCCGTAAAATTACCGTTTAACGATTTTAAAATAAAACTACCTTCAGCACTTTCTAGAGGGCATAATACCTATAGCCTACTTCTAAAACTTTTATTGCATGTTAATGATGTTGATGATTTTAGCAAGCTTCCAATTCCGTTTTTCTGTATTGCTACAAATATTGAAAACGGGGATCAAGTAATTTTAGATCAAGGTAATCTAACACAATCGATTATCGCAAGTGGCGCTTTGCCATCTTTGTTTCAGCCCGTTAACATTAACGACCAAATTTTAATTGATGGTGGTGTGGTAAACAATTATCCAATTGACGAATTGCGAAATAAGGGGATGGATATAATTATTGGGGTTGATGTTCAAGATGGTTTGTCAAAGCGCGACGAACTCACGTCTGCACCAGAAGTTTTACTGCAATTAAACAATTTCAGGAGTATTAATAATATGAAATTGAAAGTAAAAAAAACCGATATTTATATTAAACCTAATATTAGAGATTTTAATGTGGTTTCCTTCAATCAAGGTAACGCCATTATTGAAGCTGGTAAAACGGCTACGCTCTCAAAATTGCATGTTTTACGAGATTTATCATATCACAAAACAAGTATAAACCAGCCTATAAAAATAAAAGCCATTGATAGTATTAGGTTAAATGAAATTGAAATTAAAGGAAATAATAATTACACACGAGCCTATGTTTTAGGAAAGTTAAAATTTAAAAATGATAAAAAAATAAGTTATAAGTATTTTAATAAGGGCATTAATAATCTAGTGGCTACAAACAATTTTGATGCTATTGAATATGAATTAAAAAACACTAAAAACAAGGAAGGCTATAACTTAGTTGCGAAAGTTAAGGAAACAGATGTGAATACATTTTTTAAACTGGGCATTCATTATGACGATTTATATAAAAGTGCAGCCCTTGTAAACCTAACTAAAAAACATTTGCTATTTAAAAATGACGTGGCTTCCTTGGATCTTATATTGGGTGATAACGTGCGTTACAATTTTGAGTATTTAATTGATAAAGGTTTTTATTGGAGTGTAGGTTTAAGGTCTAGGTACAATCAATTTCATAAAAACATAAGTGCGCAATTGGTATTAGATGATGATCAAATAACAACCACAGGTTTAAACAAAATTGATGTAAAACTAAGAGACCAAATGAATCAGTTTTATGTGCAAACTTTGTTTAGACGAGATTTTGCGTTAAGTATTGGGGTAGAGCATAAACGTTTAGAAATAAATTCTGAAACTATTTTTGGAAACAACTCTAATGACGATTTTATATTTGAGAATACCGATTATTTAAGCCTTTTTGGAAACCTTAAATTAGATACTTATGACAATAAATATTTCCCTAAAAAAGGTGTTTATTTCAACGGCGATTTAAATATCTATTTGCATGCCTCAGGATTTGCAGAGGATTTTAAAGATTTCTCAGTAGCTAAAGGTGATATTGGTTATGCATTTGGCGTTTCACATAATTTAGCGTTTAATTTAAAAACAAGCGCCGGCTTTAAATTGGGCGATAAATCAAACAGAACCCTCGATTTTGCACTTGGTGGTTATGGAAACGATTTAATAAACAACTTTATTCCGTTTTTAGGTTACGATTTTATTTCCTTAACAGGGAATAGCTATATTAAAGCTAGTGCCATGGCAGATTATGAAATTATTAAAAAGCATCACCTCACTTTGGAAGGCAATTGGGCTAATGTGGATGATAATATTTTTGATACGGGAGAATGGGTGACACTTCCAGATTACAGAGGCTATGCTTTAGGTTACGGCATTGAAACCTTTTTGGGGCCTATTCAAGCAAAATATAGTTATTCGCCAGAAGGAAAATCTAGCAACTGGTTTTTTAATATTGGTTTTTGGTTCTAATTGTTTTTTTTTGTCATTTCCGCGAAGGCGGAAATCTTTATAGAATTAACTACTAGTTATTTTCCAAAAATTTTCCCGATATTTGGAACACTATGAAACTTTTTTGGAAAGATTTATTATCATACTTACACTATTTTATCAAGAGAAATCCTGAATAGGCTTCTATTCTTGCCATTCCCATAAAATCGGGAATCTAATAATACAGAATTTTGTTTTTTAAATTGAAGGTTTAAATGAAACCTAAAACATGAAACCTGACTTTAACATGGCTTTAAAGATATATGGTTTCAAAAATTCTTTATTTTCACTATCTTTATTAAAGTTTGATTCTTAGAGTTTTAAGCTTTTATTTTTAACTTTTAATATCAATAAGTTATGCCTTTCTATCATAAATTAGGAAACATTCCACATAAACGTCACACGCAATTCAGAAAAGCAGATGGTAGTTTATACTACGAGCAGCTTTTTGGAACCATTGGTTTTGATGGCATGTCAACAAATAGTTACCATGAGCAGCGTCCAACACAGGTAAAAGAAATAAAAAACCAGTATAGTGTTGCGCCAAAAATTGCTCTTGTTAACAATATAAAATCGTATCGTTTAAAAGGATTTCAGGTAAAACCAGAAAACGATTATTTAGAGAGTCGGAAAACCGTATTAATAAACAGCGATTGTGCTATAATTTTAGCGGCGCCAAAACAATCAACCAGAGATTATTTTTATAAAAATACCGATGCTGATGAGTTAATTTTCATTCATAAAGGTTCGGGGAAACTGCGGACAATGCTTGGAAATCTCGATTTTAAATATGGCGATTACCTATTAGTTCCTAGAGGAATTATTTATAAAATAGATTTCGATACTGAAGATAACAGGTTGTTTATTGTTGAATCTCGAAGACCCATTTACACGCCAAAACGCTACCGAAACTGGTTTGGCCAAATGTTGGAACATGCACCATTTTGCGAACGCGATATTCGCAGGCCTTACGAATTAGAAACAAATAATGAAAGTGGCGATTTTTTAATTAAAGTAAAAAAGCAAGATGATATTATTGAAATGGTATACGCTTCCCATCCGTTTGATGTCGTTGGGTATGATGGTTACAATTACCCGTATGCATTTTCAATTCATGATTTTGAACCGATAACAGGCCGCATTCATCAGCCGCCACCGGTACATCAAACTTTTGAAACCGATGCCTTTGTAGTGTGTAGTTTTGTGCCACGTTTGTACGATTACCATCCGCAATCTATTCCGGCACCATACAATCATAGTAATATTGATAGCGATGAGGTGTTGTATTACGTTGATGGCGATTTTATGAGCAGAAACGATGTTGAAGAAGGACACATTTCGTTACATCCAGCAGGCATTCCGCATGGCCCACATCCAGGAGCAACCGAGCGAAGCATTGGAAAAACAAAAACCGATGAATTGGCAGTAATGGTCGATACTTTTAAGCCCTTAATGGTTACCGAAGAAGCTATGAAAATAGCGGATGAAAGTTATCATAAATCGTGGTTGGAATAGTTGAGAAAAGAGAATCAAGAAGCAAGAAAAGAGAGATGAGTTCAAGAAAAAGACATTATTATAAGAATTTAAAGATTTGGAGTTTAGGCATTGAAATCGTTGATGATACTTTTGAAATTCTGAAAGCTTTTCCAGCAGATGAAAGATTTGGTTTAGCATCTCAGATTAGTAGATGTTCTGTTTCCATACCTAGCAACGTAGCTGAGGGTCATCAAGAACCGATAAATCATTTTCTCATTTTTTGGATATTTCTCTTGGTTCTTCATTTGAGCTAGAGACACAACTAATAATAGCAAGTAAAAGAAATTATATATCAAATGAACAATTAAATAAACTAGAAGAAAAAATAGCAGAGTTTCAAAAAATGACCATGAGTTTTCAAAACAAACTATAAACAGTCTTTTCTCTATATTCTTACTTCTCTATTCTATTAAACAATGAGTAAAGACATAAAATCAGTAAACTACGGTTTAGAAAAAATATTTGAAGGCGCACAAGATTTTTTGCCCCTTTTAGGAACAGACTATGTAGAATTCTATGTAGGTAACGCAAAACAATCGGCGCATTTTTATAAAACAGCTTTTGGGTTTCAATCGTATGCCTATAAAGGCTTGGAAACTGGTTCGAAAGATTCAGTAAGTTATGTGCTAAAACAAGATAAAATAAAGCTGGTTTTAACAACACCATTAAGTAGTAAATCGCCCATAAACGACCACATTGTAAAACATGGCGATGGTGTAAAAGTAATCGCGCTTTGGGTTGAAGATGCTAAAAAAGCGTACCAAGAAACCACCAACAGAGGAGCGAAGTCATACATGGAACCTGTTATTGAAAAGGACGAACATGGCGAGGTGGTAAGAGCTGGAATTTACACTTATGGAGAAACTGTACACATGTTTGTAGAGCGTAAAAACTATAATGGCGCTTTTTTACCAGGATTTGAAAAATGGGAAAGTGATTATAATCCAGCGCCTATTGGTTTAAAATTTATTGACCACATGGTTGGTAATGTAGGCTGGGGACAAATGAATACTTGGGTAAAATGGTATGAAGATGTTATGGGTTTTGAAAACTTTTTGTCTTTTGATGATAAGCAAATCCATACCGAATACTCCGCGCTTATGAGTAAAGTGATGAGTAACGGAAACGGACGCATAAAATTCCCAATTAACGAGCCTGCAAAAGGAAAAAAACGCTCGCAAATTGAAGAATATCTTGATTTTTACGAAGGTTCTGGTGTGCAACATATTGCTGTTGCGACAGATGATATAATAAGTGCAGTAAGTCAATTAAGAGCTAGAGGTGTTGAGTTTTTATCGATACCACCAGAGGAGTATTATAGAGCAGTTCCAGGCAGGTTGGAAGAACATAGCCATGAATTACGTGAAGATATTGAAGCCTTAAAAAAGTTAGGGATTATGATTGATGCCGATGAGGAAGGCTATTTGCTACAAATTTTCACAAAGCCTGTAGAGGATAGACCCACCTTATTTTTTGAAATTATTCAGCGGATGGGAGCAAGAGGTTTTGGAGCTGGAAATTTTAAAGCCCTTTTTGAATCTATTGAGCGCGAGCAAGCTAAAAGAGGGACCCTTTAATCAAGCTTTTTATTAATACTCTAGTTGGTTGCAGTCTGACTCCGCGTTAGGGATAGTAGTGGATAGCCCACAGCCCGACTTTGGAGGTGCGAGGACTTGTAACGAATAGCCTGACCCTTGTGGTAACCTGCCTGCCGGCAGGCAGGCGCCCCAATAAATACAGACAAACCGTTAATTTATGTTAATGTAACAGAACTATAATGCCTTTAACTACGGCTAATACAATAAAATTTTTATTTTTGGAACAGTAATTGTAATTTCTTACTTGAAACAATAAAATGTAATAACAAGAGTTACATACCAATTACCCCAATACAATGAAAAAACTACTACTTTTAGGTATCGCTGTGTTAACTATGCAAACTACTTTTGCCCAGAAGGAATCGGCTTTTGAAGATGGCGAATGGTTTAAGTTTAAAATGAGTTATAGCAATTGGCTAAAGGCTGGAAACGCAACACTTACCGTTAAAGATGAAAAATTAGGCGGTAAAGACGTGTATCATGTGGTTGGAAAAGGTTGGACTACAGGCATGATTAAATGGTTTTTTAAAGTTAAAGATAGGTATGAAAGCTATTTTGATAAACAAACCATATTACCGTATAAATTTGTTAGAAACATTGATGAAGGAGGGCATACCAAGGATTTAGAAATAGATTTTGACCAAAAAAATAATAAAGCGCACGTAAATGATAAAAAGCATAAAACACAAAAGGTAATTGATACCAAGCCTAATATTCAAGATATGGTGTCTACCTTCTATTATTTGCGTAATAACCTAGATATTAGCAAATTAAAAATAGGCGATGAGGTAAAGATTGATATGTTTTTTGATGAAGAAAATTATGGTTTTAAATTAAAATACCTTGGTGAAGAAACTATTGAAACTGATTTTGGAGATGTTAGGTCTTTAAAATTCAGGCCTTATGTTATGGCAGGCCGCGTTTTTAAAGAGGAAGAAAGTTTAACACTTTGGGTGTCAAAAGACAAAAATAAAGTACCTTTACGCATCAAAGCAGACTTGGCTGTTGGGTCTTTAAGAGCAGACCTAGAAGCATTTAAGGGACTCAAACATCCTTTTAAAATAGTTGTTAATAATTAAGACATTTTGAACTCTAAGATAACCGACCGGATTAAAGAAAAATACGAAGCCATTGATCAAGATGTTGAGGTACATTTAGAAGGCTTACTTCATAGTAAACCCATTAATTATTGGGATTATATTCAAACAGATGCATTATTAAATTTGCAAGTACAACGTACTGTTTTTCCTGACGAGAATGTGTTTATTATGTATCATCAGGTTAATGAGTTGCTATTTAAAATGGTGCTTTCTGAAATGGGCCAGATTGCTAATAATAGCGATTTAAATACGGATACTTTCTCGAGTAAATTAATGCGAATTAGCCGTTATTTTGATGTGTTAACTTCTTCTTTTAGCATTATGAAAGATGGGATGGATGTGGATCAATACAATAAATTTAGAACCACATTAACGCCTGCAAGTGGTTTTCAAAGTGCGCAATACCGAAAAATCGAGTTTGCATCTACCGAGCTTATAAACCTTATTGATAAACGTTTTAGGGACACTATTGATAGAAATTCTACTTACGAGCATGCTTTTGAGCATTTGTATTGGCAAGCTGCAGGGAAAGATTATAAAACAGGAAAAAAAACCTATACTTTATCTGCTTTTGAAGCACGTTATAAAGATGAATTTATTAGATTTACTAAGTTTTATCAAAACAATAATTTGTGGAGTAAATTTAAAACCTTGCCTAAAAAAGACCAGGCCAATAAAGATTTGATAAAAGCCATGCGTCATTATGATTATACAGTAAATATAAAATGGGTAATGGCACATTATAATACAGCAAACCATTATTTAAATATTAACGGAAAAACTGCCGAAGCTACGGGTGGAAGCGAATGGGTAAAGTATATGCACCCAAAATATCAAAAAAGAATATTTTTTCCAGATTTATGGACAGAGAAAGAAAAAGAAACGTGGGGAACCGATATTTAATAATAGTATTATCACTAGGATTCATCTTTGGGTGTAAAGATGACGTAAAACCGGAAGTTGAAGAAATTGTAGAATTTATTGAAGAACCAAAAGAAGTTTTTGAGTTTGGTTTTAATGTGGATGACTATGTTGTTAAAAAAGATACGATCCGACGAGGTGACAGTTTTGGTGAGATTTTAGAACGCAACAATATTGGCTACCCAACAATTTTCAATATTGCTGAAAAAGCTAAAGATACATTTGATATTAGACGATTACAAGTAGGGAAACCATACACGCTTTTATGCTCTAAAGATTCTTTAGAAACGCCAAAATGTTTCATTTATCAGCCTAATTTGGAAGAATATGTGGTTATAAATTTCCAAGATTCAATTCACGCTTACACGAGTAGAAAGCCAATTACTTATATTGAAAAAACAGCAACTGGAATTATAAATAATAATATTTCTGAAACTTTACAAGAGCAGGGATTAAGTCCTAGGTTAGCTTATAAAATGGCTGATGATATTTATGCATGGACTATTGATTTTAGAAGACTTCAAAAAGGAGATAGGTTTAAAGTTATCTATACAGATAAATTTATTGATGACACCATTTATACAGGTGTACACAACATAAAAGCAGCATATTTTGAGCATAATAAAGAGCCTTTTTATGCTTTTGAATTTGTAACAGATTCAACAAAAGGAATTGTAGATTATTTTAGTGAAGATGCTAAAAATTTACGTCGCGCCTTTTTAAAAGCACCTGTAAAGTTTAGCAGGATCTCATCACGTTATAATTTAAAACGACGTATTGCGGTTTATGGTTTTAAATTGCGACCGCATAGAGGAACTGATTTTGCCGCACCAATAGGGACTCCTATTATGGCAACAGCAAATGGAACTGTAATTGATTCAAAACGACGAGGTGGTAACGGTAATTACGTAAAAATTAGACATAATGCCACATACGAAACGCAATATCTTCACATGAAAAAGCGGAAGTCTAAAGTTGGGGATTTTGTAAAACAAGGTGATGTTATCGGTTGGGTAGGTATGACCGGTAACACAGGAGGACCTCACGTCTGTTATCGTTTTTGGAAAAACGGAAAAGAAGTAGATCCTTTTAAACAGAAATTGCCAGAAGCAAAGCCAATTTCAGATTCATTAAAAGTAGAGTTTTTAAAATTTATAGAACCTATTAAAACACAGCTAGATAATATTCATTTTTTAGAAGACGTTTTTGAGGAGCAAAATCAACCAGAGCACAAATTAAAACAAACCGAAAACCTAATTTCATTAAACCATTAATTCATGGCGCTACCAACTATAAACCCAACGACCACTAACTCGTGGAAAAAATTACAAGAACATTTTAAAGAAGTTAAAGATGTTCACTTGAAAGATTTATTTGCCAAAGATAAAAATAGAGCAAATAAATTTACCATTAAATGGGATGACTTTTATGTTGATTTTTCAAAAAACAGAATAACTGAGGAAACATTTAAATACCTTTTGGAATTAGCAAAAGATGTGAAACTTAAAGACGCTATAAAAAGCCAGTTTTCAGGTGAAATAATTAATGAAACAGAAGGAAGAGCCGTTTTACATACTGCTTTAAGAGCTCCTAAAAATGCAAATTTTAAAGTTGATGGCGAAAATGTAATGCCAGAAATATATGAGGTTAAGCAAAAAATAGAAGGCTTTACTAATGAGGTAGTAAATGGTGTTAGAAAGGGTTATACAGGAAAAGCATTTACAGATGTTGTAAACATTGGTATTGGAGGATCAGACCTTGGGCCAGCAATGGTTGTAGATTCATTGCAGTATTATAAAAACCAATTAACAACGCACTTTGTAAGTAATGTTGATGGCGATCATGTAAATGAAGTAATAAAAAAATTAAATCCTGAAACAACACTATTTGTTATTGTTTCAAAAACATTTACTACTCAAGAAACATTATCAAATGCGAATACTTTAAAGGCATGGTTTCTAAAATCAGCTTCAAATGATGCGATAGCAAAACATTTTGTGGCCGTTTCTACGAACATTAAAAATGTAAAAGGTTTCGGAATCGACGAAAACAATATTTTCCCAATGTGGGATTGGGTTGGAGGTCGTTTTTCACTTTGGAGTGCCGTTGGTTTAACCATCAGTTTAGCTGTTGGTTACAAAAATTTTGATAGCTTACTTAAAGGGGCTAACAAAATGGACGAACATTTTAAAAATGAAGATTTCGATAAAAATATACCAGTAGTTTTAGCACTTATTAGTGTTTGGTACAATAACTTTTTTGGAGCAGAAAGTGAAGCAATTATTCCTTATTCTCAATATTTAAACCAGTTTGCAACCTATTTGCAACAAGGTATCATGGAGAGTAACGGTAAAAGTGTGGATAGAAATGGAAACCCAATTAATTACCAAACGGGAACTATTATTTGGGGCGAACCAGGAACCAATTCACAACATGCATTTTTTCAATTAATACATCAAGGAACCAAATTAATTCCAGCCGATTTTATTGGTTTTGCAAAATCATTACACGGCAATCAAGATCATCAAGATAAATTAACTTCCAACTTTTTAGCCCAAACAGAAGCTCTGTTAAATGGTAAAACGAAAGCTGAGGTTATTGCTGAAGGCACAGAGGAGGCTATTATTCCATTTAAGGTATTCCTAGGTAATAAACCTACAAATACCATTTATATTAATAAGTTATCACCAGAAAGTTTAGGAAAACTAATTGCGATGTACGAGCATAAAATATTTGTGCAAGGTATTATTTGGAATATTTTTAGCTATGATCAATTTGGAGTGGAATTAGGAAAGCAATTAGCTTCAAAAATTTTACAAGAATTTAATAATAGCGCAAATAATGAACATGATTCTTCAACTAATAATTTATTGAATTATTATAAGGAAAAATCAAAATAAGGCAAATTATTCTTAAAGAAATATGTAAAAGGCGATAACAATAATAATGTTATCGCCTTTTTTATTGTTAAAAACTATCTTATTTGTTAATAATTAGTTAATATTAATACATGAATTATGTGTATTTTTGCGTCGACTAATTTCAAACAATTAATTATGAAAAAAACTACGCATTTTTTAATGTTTACTGTAGCATTGTTGTTTTCAGCAGTTGTTATGGCACAAAGTACAATCTCAGGTACCATTGTTGAAGAAGGATCTAATATTCCACTTCCAGGAGCTAATGTTATTGAGAAAGGCACTACTAATGGTGTTACTACAGATTTTGATGGAAATTTTACCATCAAAACAAAATCATCCTCTGGAGATATAGTAATATCTTACATTGGGTATAATTCTAAAACAATGGCTTTCTCTGGCGATAAAAGTATTGGGAGAATAGCATTAACTTCTAGCCAAGTAGGTTTAGAAGAAGTTCAAATTATTGCTTCTGTAGCAGTTGATAGAAAAACACCTGTTGCTGTTTCTACTATAAAAGCAGATGAAATTGAGCTTAAATTAGGAACACAAGAGTTTCCTGAAATTTTAAATTCAACACCGGGTATTTATACTACAAAAACAGGTGGTGGATATGGAGATGCTAAAACTCGTATTAGAGGATTTCAGTCTGAAAACGTTGCTGTAATGATTAATGGTATTCCTGTTAACGATATGGAAAACGGTGCTGTTTATTGGTCTAACTGGGCTGGCCTTGGAGATGTAACATCTTCAATGCAAGTACAAAGAGGGCTTGGAGCTTCTAAGGTTGCTGTACCTTCAATTGGCGGTACTATAAATGTTATTACAAAAACATCTGATGTTGAAGAAGGCGGGAATGTTTTCACTTCTATAGCAAATGATGGTTACAAAAAATTTGGAATGACTTACTCAACTGGGTTAAGTGAAAAAGGTTTTGCTGCAACAGTTTCTGCTGCAAAAACAGATGGAGATGGTTATGTTGATGGAACTGAATTTACAGGGGTATCATATTTTGTTAACCTTTCTAAAGAAATTAATGATGCTCATAAATTATCATTTACTGCTTTTGGTGCAAAACAACGTCACGGTCAAAGACAAAACAGACAAACTATCGGTACTTATAGAGCAAGTGAGAGTGGTAGAAAGTTTAATGCAGATTGGGGTTACAAAAACGGACAAGTAACACATCAAGAAGATAATTTTTATAACAAACCTCAAATGTCTTTAAACCATTATTGGGATTTAAATGATAATACAAGCATCTCAACAGTTGCTTATGCATCATTCGGTTCTGGTGGTGGCGGAGGAACTGCTGGAACTTATAAGTTCGGTTTCGATTCTACGGGATATAGTGATTATAGAACGGGCCTTTATGGACCATTAGATTTTGATAGAATTGTAGATGAAAATATCGCAGCAGGAGCAAATGGTTCTGAGACTGCTTTAAGAGCTTCTCGTAATGACCATAATTGGTATGGTGTATTATCTACTTTAAAAACAAACCTTTCTGATGATTTAGTGTTGTTAACAGGTTTGGATTATAGAAATTATAAAGGAATTCACTTTTCTGAAGTTACTGATTTATTAGGAGGACAGTATCTCTTTGATGATGCTAATGTGAACAATCCTAATGCTGCTTTACAAGTAGGAGATAAAAGAAGTTACTACAACGACGGTTTAGTTGGTTGGTTAGGAGCTTTTGCTCAATTGGAATACGATGTTAATGAGGATTTTAATACGTTTCTTTCATTAGCTGCTTCAAATACATCTTACCAAAGAGTTGATTATTTTAATTATTTAGATAGCGATCCATTACAAGAAACAGATAAGTATAATTTCTTTGGTTTTAGTGTTAAAGGAGGTGGGAATTATAGAATTGATAATAACCATAACGTATTTGCTAACGTTGGTTATTTTGAAAAAGCAGCGGATTTTGACGCAGTATTCCAAAATTTTGACAACGAGCATATCAATGAAAATGCAGAAAATCAAAAAATTACAAGTTTCGAGTTAGGATATGGATACCGTAGTGACAAGTTCTCTGCAAATGTTAACTTATATAGAACGTCTTGGAGTGATAGAACAGAAACAGTAAGTTTCCAACAACCAGATGGTACAAACGCTTTTGCTAATATTTTAGGGGTAAATGCGCTTCATCAAGGTGTGGAAGTAGATTTTAAATATAAAGCTTCAGATAAGATAGAATTTACAGGAATGGTTTCTTTAGGAGATTGGACTTGGGATAATGATGTAACAGGTGTTGATATACTTGATGAAGATCAAAATTTAATTACAACCGTAGATCTTTTTATCGAAGGTTTACATGTTGGTGATGCAGCTCAAACAACAATGGCATTAGGAGCTAAATATAAAATTACATCTAAAACAAAATTATTTGTTGATTATAATTTCTTTGGAGATATTTATGCAGATTATGATCCTAGTGATCGTGGGGTAGATGGTGCTCCAGATGCATGGAAATTACCTGATTATGGATTATTTGACGCAATTATTAGCCACGATTTCGATTTCGGACCTTTTGATACTACTTTAACAGCTCGTATGAATAATATTTTTGATACAGAATATGTTACGGATGCTTTTGATGGTAATGCAAATACAGCATTAGTTTACTATGGTTATGGAAGAACTTTTAGTATTGGTGCAAAACTTAAATTTTAAAAAAAAGAAAAATGAAAAAATTAATTTATTACTTAGTAATTATAGGAGCAGTTTTTACTGGCTGTAATCCTATGGAAGATATTAACAGCGAAATAGATGCTGTTGAGACCGATATAGTTGGTGATGTTGTTTATGAACTAACTGATGATGATTATGAAACTTTAGAATTAAACTACGGTAATTTTAACTCTGTAGATGATGCTAAATCAGATATCCCAGGTTTATTGGCTGATTTATACCCAGTTTGGGGTAATGGATCATCTGCTTTAGTAACTTTTAAATGGTATAACCCTGTTAAAACTTATGAAGCAGCAATTTATGAATTATCTGATGATGAACATAACGCTATAACTGGAAACTTTTATGGTAATTTTGATAGAGATTATCATATTTATAACTATTTAGATGCCACTTATCCAACTCCTGATGAAGGTGATTTTGTATCTTTAAAATACCGATTTTATGCAGGTGGAGAAAGCACTTTAACAGATGGTTTTGCTTATGAAGATGGTGAGTGGGTTAAATTCACAGGTTTTACAGAAGATCAGTATAAAGCTATGGGAGAAGGGTACCCTAATTTTTCTAGTGAAGATGAAGCAAATACTAAAATTCCAGTAGCCTTATTAGATGTTTATAAATATAACCCTAAAAGTGCTGGTGATATTGTTCTTGCAATGTATGAATTATATGTTGGAGGTGGTGTAACTGAAAGTTATACAGCAGCTTATATATTTGATGGAACTGCTTTTTCTGCATATACTAATGTAGCAACAGAAACAATTCAGTTTGGTCATGATGGAACTACATGGGTGCCGGATAACACTATTAAATATACTTTAACGCAAGCTGATTACGATTTGGTTGATAATGGGTACTATGCTAATTTTGATGTAAGAGCTGGAAAAGCCGAAGAAACTATTGAAGTTAGATTGGGTAAAATAAATACCATTTTACTTAACAATTTCCCTAGCGATGAAGAAGGACAAAAATATGTAGTATCTTATAACGTATATAATGGGGCGGCTGCTATTTATACTATGAAAGTCATTAAATCTGGTGGTGAATATATTCTGAACGAGTAGTTTTCTGCTTTAATTAAAAATAAAAACCACCTCAAATGAGGTGGTTTTTTTTCCTCAAAATTTAATATCTTTATAACTGTTATGAAAAAACTTATTTTATTAATTTGTACAATAATCATTAGTGGTTGTAGTTCTTCTGGCGGTGATGATTCAACACCTCCAAAGGAACCAACTGAAGATGGGACGCCTGTAGCAGTAAATGATACTTTTACAACAGAAGAAGGGAAAGCCCTAGAAATAAGCACTTTATTGAGTAATGACACGGTAGTTGATAATGCCAGAATAAATACGTTTGAATTAGTAACTGCAAATGGAGGTACCGTTTCCGATGAAAGAACACATTATTTGTACACTCCCCAAGAAAGTTTTGTTGGAGAGGATACATTTACATACACACTATGTGATGATGATAGTCCTGCAACTTGCTCAACTGCAACTGTAACAATTACTGTAACTGATGAAGGTAATCCTGCAGCAGAAAATGACGCTATAAATGTTTTAGAAAATAGTACAAAAATTATTGCTAATCTTTTAGAGAATGATTCTGCCATAGATGATGCTATTTTAAGTTCAATTGACAATACTGGCACTCTTGGAACTGTTGTTTTAAATTTTAATAAAACAGTTTCATATACGCCACCAAATGATTTTTTAGGGCAAGATTCGTTTACATATACCATTTGTGATGATGATAGTCCAACAAATTCATGCGCTACTGCTACAGTTACAATTACAGTAATTGCGCCTTTATACTTTAATATACCTTTTGAATTAGTTGATTATTATGATGGGGTTATATTTTCTGATGATTCAAATTTAATGTTTGAAGAGTTAGAAAACCATACAATAACAAATCATACAACCATTTTATCATACAGTCAAAGGCATCAGCACTTATATAATGCAGATGCTGAGTTAAGTAATTCAGATAATGTAATTTTGATGTATTCTGGAGAAAGTAGATATTGGGAAGAATACACTTCGGGAACAAATGCATATACTCCTCAAACCTTTAATACAGAGCACATTTATCCGCAATCTAGATTAACTTCAACTGATGCAGTAACAGATTTACACCATTTAAGAGCTTGCGATGATACGATTAACAGCGATAGAAGCAATTACCCTTTTGTTGATGGAAGCGGAACTTATAAACTAACAGGAGAAACTTGGTTTCCAGGTGATGAATGGAAAGGCGACGTTGCAAGAATGGTTTTATATTTAAATATTAGATATGGCGAAACATTTTCTAAAGTTGGAACTTTGGAGTTATTCTTAAAATGGAATGTTGAAGACCCTGTTTCAGCATTCGAGGAACAAAGAAACAACGTCATATATGCCGCACAAGGCAATAGAAACCCTTTTATAGACAATGCTTATCTAGCCACTTTAATTTGGGGTGGTGATGCTGCAGAAAACAAATGGGAGTAAAATATAAGAATTAGAATTATTTGAAACCGCTTCAAATTGAAGCGGTTTTTTTATGTTTTTAATTATTACATTTGTTATTCAGAAATAAAAACATTGATTTATGTACGACGTTGTAAAAACACTTCACTCTTATTGGGCATATTTAGTGCTAATTATTTTAATAATAGCCACAATAAATGCCATTATAAAAACAATAGGCGATAAGGAATATGAAGCAACCGATTTTAGAAAATCATTATTTGCGCTTATAGTATCTCATATTCAATTGCTAATTGGATTGGTGTTGTATTTTGTTTCTCCTCGATTAGAATTATGGAGCGAATTAGGTGGAAAAGTAATGAGTAATTCTGTTGCGCGATTATATTTAGTCGAGCATCCATTTGTAAACATTATTGCCGTTGCGTTAATCACTATCGGCTATTCAAAACATAAAAAGAAACTAACATCCAATGGGAAGTTAAAAACGATAGCTATATTTTATAGTATAGCATTAGTCTTGTTCTTATCTAGAATTCCTTGGAGTACTTGGTTAGGATAGAAAGACTTAATCAACCGCTTTAATTAGGTGCATATAAACTGGGAAATGGTCGCTAAAACCATTGCTAAAACCACCATTGGACCAACTTCTAAACGGATACCCTTTATAAGTGCCAGTTTTATCAATTAAGTATCGCTTATTAAAAATAGCAGCTTTGTATAACTGAAAAGTCGAATAATCTTTTTCAGCTAAAGGTTTTGTAATCATTATTTGATCAAATAAACTCCAGGAATCTCTATAAGCGGTTGTGCCTAACCCGTTTTTATAGAAATTTATAAACGGATTGTAAATACCTTTTAAACCTACTTTTCGCTTCTCATTTTTAGCTTTTAAAACAGATTTTACACTTGTATTATTAGGGTTGTCATTTAAATCGCCCATAATAATTACCTTAGCATATGGATTAATTATTTGAAGCGAATCAACAAGACGTTTTGTTAGTTTTGCGGCCGCAACTCGCTTTGGCCGGCTTCTCTGTTCTCCGCCGCGCCTAGAAGGCCAATGATTAACAATAACATGAATCAATTCATCTTCCAATTTACCGCTTACCAATAATTGGTCTCTGGTGTGGATTCTATTTTGATTATCCTCATCATAAAGCCTTAAAGTATGGGAACTTGTGCTAATTGGTGTAAATAATTTTTTTTGATATAAAAGTGCCACATCAATACCTCTAACATCTGGCGAATCGTAATGAATAATACCATAATCCTTTTGGTGTAAAAGGGAGTCATTTACAATAGCTTCTAAAACTTCCTTGTTTTCTACTTCGCAAACGCCCAAAATGGCTGGTGTATTATGGGTTTCAGCCGAGCCAATTTCAGATATGACGCGCGCCATATTCCTTATCTTTTGTAAATAGGCATCTTCACGATTCGTTTTAAGTTCCATCATTGGGCTATACTCATCCAATTTTGTAGGATCATTTATCGTATCAAATAAATTCTCCAAATTGTAGAATGCCACCGTGTGGATTTTAAATTTTTTGTCTTGCGCATTTACAGTTATAAACACACTTAAAAATATAATAGAAATACTAAATTTTAAAAAATTCATGGAATTAACAAAAGCATTTTTCATCAGTAATATAATACAAAACTTACGCCAAAGTTAAACGTTTGCAATAAATGTTGTAAATTTTCACTTTTTTACAAGTTACTATTTCACATTTATTGTGTCATAAAGATAATTATGAATAAAATAACCCTCATTTTTTTATTCGGATTTTTTACCATATCCATCAATGCTCAAGACACTTTGATTAAAGGTAGTGTTTTGGATGCACTTTCATTTGAACCCATTGAAGGGGTTTCAGTTTCCATCGAAAATTCAAATTTAGTTTTATTAACGGACGCTCTAGGAACTTTTGTTTTTCAAGAAAATATCCCATTAGGAGAACAAATTCTAAGAATTTCAAAAACGGGATTCATTTCTAAGCGCTATCCTATAACCGTGAATGAAGGAGAAACGGTGAATATCACAGACATGATTTTAGAAAAGGACGCTGCACAAACAGCCGACTTATTTACGATAACGTTATCCGATGATGAATTGAATGATGATGTGAGCGGCTCAGATAATATTTCAGGTTTATTAGCCTCTTCATTAGATATTTTTCAGCGAACTGCTGCTTTCGAGTTTAGTTCTTCCTTTTTTCGCGTTCGTGGTTTAGATTCAAATAACGGTTCTATTTTAATTAATGGTATCGAAATGAATAAAACCTATAATGGTAGGCCACAATGGAGTAATTGGGGCGGCTTAAATGATGTATTGCGTAATCAAGAATTGACTTGGGGACTAACACCTTCAAATTATAATTTTGGTGGCGTTTTGGGTACAACCAATATTGACGTGAGAGCTTCAAAGGCTAGACCTGGGAGCCGATTAACGTATTCATCTTCCAACAGGAGTTATACCAATCGGTTAATGGCAACTCATGCGTCTGGAGTTTTAAAAGATAATTGGGCATATACGGTTTCTATTGGGAGACGCTGGGGAAATGAAGGCTATCAGGATGCCACAAGCTATAGCTCAAATTCTTTTTTCACTTCCGT
>NZ_JBATHX010000355.1:0-6889 GCF_049667265.1 Algibacter sp.
AAGGTTTTATATTAAATTCACAGTTGTATTTACCTGAGTTTAATAGGTAATGAGGTAACATTTCCGATAATGTTCCACCTATTCCCATTTGAGTTAAATCTAAATTCAATGTGTAAAATCCTTGAGGTTTTAATTCGTATGGGTGTTTAGCTTTTTCTATGCTTTCTGATGAATACGGCCAAATTGAAAATCCGAACTCTGGCTTTCCAGATATTTGTAATCCTGAATTGTTATTTGTTGTTAGCTGAAGCCATCTCACATCGCAATGATTTCCGTTTTCTTGAGGTTGAATGTAGTTGTAAAATATGTTGTCTGTTTTCATTACATACTCATCAACTTCAGCTCCAAGTTTTCTGTCTAGGTAGTTTTCCCAAGGGCCTCTACCGTAAAATGAAGTGTTTTTCAATTCATCATTAATTCCCATAGTGACTCCAAAACGAATAAGAGGAGGTAAGGTCTCGTCTGCATCCAAATTCATTTTAACAGCTATATTACCATCATTAAAAAAAGTATAGATAGTTTCTAATCCAACTTGATTATCATCCTTTTGATTGATAATTACTTCTACAGAATTTTCTTTTATAGAATGACTAAGTGTTGTGTTTTTAGCCAATTTATCGTGCATATTTTTCCAAACATTTTTTGAAGTTTTAAATTGTTTGCTACTTGCGCCTCTAACATCGTTATCTATTGGTGGACGATAGAAGTTTGGACGTAATGGAGAGTTGAGTTGCTCTTTGTTATTTAAAACATAAGATATAAGTTGACCGCTTGTTTTAGATATTTTGACAGAAAATGTATTCGATTTAACTAGTATGTCGTCATGACTCTCTTCTACACTTATAGCATCATTAGATTTTGAAGTATAACTGTCTATTACTTTTCTTGGTTTTAAAACAATTTGATCTTTCGCTATTTCATAACCTTTGGAAGTCCATAAACGATCTGATTTTTCGTGTACACTTAAGCGTATCCAGTATTCAGCATCATCTTTAAATGATATCTTTTTGTACGGAATGTTAATTACACCTGTAGTTCCAGCAGCAATAGATTGAGACTTTAATGTTCCTGATTGTAACTCCTTTCCATTTTCTGAAAGTGTCCATCTAACATCATAATCACTTAAATCAGTAAAGCTAAAACGATTGGTGACTTTAATTTTTCCTTTTTTGATATCTATATCTTCAAAAGCAAACGGTTGAAAAATATACTTGCATTCCCAAGCATGTGGATTCGGTTTCCTGTCTGGAGAAAACACACCATTTATGCAGAAATTTTGATCGTTAGGTACATCTCCATAATCACCACCATAAGCATAGAATGTCTCACCATTTTCGTTAGTTTTTTCAAGACCTTGATCAATCATATCCCAAATAAAACCACCAATAAAGTTTTTGTTTTCTCTTATCAGTTTCCAATAATCATTTAAACTTCCAATAGAATTTCCCATAGCATGCGCATACTCGCACATAATTATTGGTCGATTAATATGTTCACTTTTAAGCATATGTTCTAACTGATAAATTTCAGGATACATTCTGCTTAGTACATCCACATAATTGGGGTCGTCTGGGTTGGCATGTGCAAAACCTCTAAACACTTTTTGCCCTTCGTTTCCTTCTTTGTAATTTGGATCTGTTGGATCGCCTTGAGCGCCTTCATAATGTATAAAACGTGAAGGGTCGAAATCTTTAATCCATCCAGCAGCAGCCGCAAATGCAGGTCCAGTACCGGCTTCGTTACCCATGGACCATGAAATAATTGATGGATGATTTTTATCACGTTCAACCATTCTTGTAATTCTGCGAAGTATTGGAATCGCTAAATTTGATTGTTGAGGCGCATAGCTACCTAAATGATGCGTTTCAATATTCGCTTCATCCATAACGTATAAACCATATTCGTTACATAAATCGTAAAAATATGGGTCGTTTGGATAGTGAGATGTTCTTACTGCATTAAAATTGAATTGTTTTAATAATTCAACATCTTTACGCATGTCTTCTCGTGTTAAGGCTTTTCCTTTTGTGGGACTGTGGTCATGTCGATTAACTCCAATAATTTTAACAGATTTACCATTAATTAACAACTCATTGTCTTTGCTGAATTCAATGTTTCTAAATCCTATTTTTTGACTTCTAGATTCAGTTATTTCTCCTTTAGGATTAGTAACATCGAAGACTAATGTGTATAAATAAGGGTTTTCAGCCGACCATTTTTTCGGACTTTTAATATTGGCTTCAAGAAACGCAAATTTGGTTATATCACGCTGCGGCCATCTTTCGTAAAATATTTCCTCGATGGAAGCGGACATACCTTCAAGTAATATTTTGTTGTTGTCTTCATCGTATAATTGCCCTTTTATTTCCCAACCTTTAAGATTGTCTTGGTTTTCTTTTACCCAAAGTTTAGGTCTAATTTCAAGTTTAGCATCATTTAAATTTTTATCAAATTTTGTTCTAACAAAGAAATCGTTTAACGCAATTTTTGGTTGCGCCAATAGCATGACTTCTCTATGTATTCCGCTTAAGCGCCACATGTCTTGATCTTCTAAATAACTACCATCACTCCAGCGAAACACTTGTACAGCAACTCTGTTTTTTCCTGAGGTAACATAATCCGTAATATCAAATTCGGCTGCTAAACGACTGCCTTGACTATATCCAACTTTTTCTCCATTAACCCATACATAAAAAGCAGAAGATACACCTCCAAAATGTAAAATAATGGACTGGTCTTCCCAATCAATTGGAACTTCAAAGTCTCTGTAATAGCTTCCTACAGGATTGTCTCGATATTTTTCGATATATGGATATTGAGGAGGATGAGGTCCCATATAATTATAATTTCTCGTTCCACCCGTTAAAATATCTGGAGTAAAAGGATAAATTATATTTGAATATATGGGTTGTCCAAAACCTTGTAATTCCCAGTTTGAAGGTACATCGATATTGTGCCAATCATTATTACCTTCAAAGTTTTTTGCAATAAAATCTGATGGTCTGTCGCTCGATTTGTCGACATAATTAAATTTCCAAATACCACTAAGCGATTTCATTCTTGCATTTTTCCTGTTGCCCTTTAGAGCATCAGAATGATTACTAAATGAATAACTCGGGACACGTGCATCCATTTTGTTTTTTTCGAACATCAATTCATTTTCCCAATCATTTTGAGAGAAGCAAAATTGAACAGTAATAAAAACAAGTAGAAATGGAATTATTTGTCTTAAAATCATTGGTTTATATCTTTACTATTCCTGAATAATATTTCTGTTTTGTAGGACATGGCTTTTTCTATATCTGATTTATAACCTCACTTTTTATGTTTTTTGCATTTAGGTAATTCCCTTAAGAGAAGCACTAAATGAAATAAAATAACAACAAACTCATTTTAGAAACTTTAATACTCACAAAGTCATTTATAATCTTTATAAAGATAGGTAGTGTTTTTCCAATTAATTAGAAGGAACTTACCCTCTTTTGATTGATTTTTATCTTTTATAAATAAATTTCATTCTCCTCTTTTTTGTTGTTTATAACTATATATTCAAAATTAGAAAAGTCAACCTATAAGTTGTCTTTATAGGTTTAACAAATGTTTCTCACAATAAATAATCACTTTAAAATATACCCATATATACAACTGAAAAACTCACAGACACAAACTCAAGCAAATAATAAACGTTCTTTGTAGTATAAACTTTAAAAAGAGGATTTATGAAAACAATTAAATTAACTGTTTTAGCTTTAGGCTTATTAACGGCTTCGTATTCTTTTGGTCAAGAAAAGAAAGTAGATGAAGTAAAACAGAAAAAACAATTTGCTAAAGCTGATTTAGATAGCAATGGTTTTATAAGTTTAGATGAAATGAAAACTAAATTTGAAGGTAAAAAGACTAAAGCTGGAGAACCATTTAATGTAGAAAAAATGTTTAATCGTAAAGATGCAAATGGAGATTCTCAATTAAGCTTGGTAGAATATTTTGCAAAACCTAAAAAAGGAAAAGGAAAGAAGAAAAGGGAATAGGTACTAGCATTTGCCCATTTTTAAAAGCAGAAAGCGAGACAAATAATATGTTTCGTTTTTTTAAGGTATAATACAATCTATTTATCTTTACAGGCAAATTTTTTTATGTTAAGTCGTTTTTTTGAATAGAATTAATTTAATAAAATTAGAGAATTTAAATAATGCTTAACCGTTTTTACTACATCAAGTTTCTTTCTGTTTTTTGCTTTTTAGTTTCCAATATAATAATTGGACAAACTATAGAACCCATTATCGGGAAAGTAGTAAACCCGCAAAAAGAACCTTTAGAATTTGTTTCAATAACGTTATTAAATCCTAAAGATTCAACCTTTGTAAATTATAGTATTACCGATATTAAAGGTGATTTTAAAATATTTGAAGGCAGTAAAGATTCTTTAATTATTCAGTTATCTTCCGTAGGTTATTTACCGTATTTTAAAAATATAGCTTACAAAAAGCAGTTAATAGACTTAAAAACAATTATTCTAGAAGAGGATATTACATCTCTAGATGAAGTTACAATTTCTGTAGCGGTCCCAATTCAAATAAAAAAAGATACTATAGCTTTTAATGCGAGCTCTTTTAAAGTTAAGCCAGATGATAATATTGAAGGATTATTGAAAAAATTGCCAGGAGTTGAGATTGATTCGGACGGAAAGGTAATCGCTCAAGGTAATGAGGTTACAAAGATTTTTGTTGATGGAAAAGAGTTTTTTGGAGGCGATCCATCCATAGTATTGAAAAATTTATCGGCAGATGCTATTTCTAAAATTGAAGTGATTGACAAAAAAAGTGATGAAGCAGCATTAACGGGTGTAGATGATGGTAACAAGGAGGTTGTCATAAATTTTACATTAAAGAAAACAAAAAAGGATAATGGATTTGGTAAACTATCGGGTGGAATGGGATTGGATAGTCGTTACTTTTCTAATGTAAATTATAATAAGTTTTCGACTAAAACACAATTGTCGGTTATTGGTAAGTTTAATAATATTAATGTTACTGGTTCTAATATTCAAGGGTTTCTTGAAAATGCTGATGGTTTAGCAGATGAGTCTGATGATAACGATTCGTCTAATAAGCAAACAAAAAGTTTAAGTGGCTATTTAAAAACAGGTGTTGGCGGAGTAAATGTTGGTCATGAGTTTAAAAAGAAGGAATCCCTTAATGCTGATTATTTTTATAACTTATCTGATAATGATGGTTTTTCAAAATCTAAAAGAGTCAATTTTTCAAGTAATAATAATTATGATTATGAAGCGGAAAACACCTATTCAAACACCACAATAAACCATAATTTAAATATTAATTATGAGAACCTATCTAATAAAAATTACAGCCTCCGAATTAGAGGGCAATTAATTTCTGATAATAGAACATCAAATTCAGACCAAGATGCAACTTATGTAAATGATTTGGGTGAACTCGCAACAACTAATAATCAAATTTACAGCAATACCAATAATAAGCAATCAGGGAATTTTGCTATTAATTACTATCAGAAATTGCAAAAGGAAGGAAGAAGTTTTAATGCTGGTTTAAAAACGAATCTTTCTAATACTTCCCGAAAAAATGAACAAAACACTATGATAACAAGAGGATTTAGTTCAGGGAATATTTCGATTAGGGAAATTTTTACTTTACGAGATGAAACGTTTAATAACGCTCAATTCAATTTCAATTTTAGATATACAGAACCCTTAGGAGGAAAACACTATTTTAGATTAGATGCTTACCTAAATGATAAAAATGGAAAAGAAGATATCAATCAATTGAAAACAACGGTTACTGAAAATAATGCTGAGGAATTGCTTGCCTTTGATTATAAGAGTATAGAGCGTAGTTACCAAACACGAGTTGGGCATAGTTATAATAACAAAAAATTTAATATTTATAATGGTTTAGAGTTGCAAGACCTAACCAGAACATTTGGTGTATTAGATGAGATTTCCATAGTTAAAGGGCAAGCTTATTTAAACCCTATATCAACCATACAATACAAACCAAAAAAGGGCAGTAAGTATAGATTTAGTTATAAAAAAACAATTAGAAGCCCTAATTCTTCTCAAAGTTCAACAGTTATTAATGATTTAAATCCTTACTTTATTAGAAAAGGTAATCCCAATTTAAAAACAGAAAAATTAGATATACTTTCCTTAAATGCTAATGTTTATAATTACGCATCGTCTGTTAGTTTTTATTCAAGAATTCAATATGAACACGCCAAAGATGCCATTATACAGAGTATAGATATTGATGAGGATTATGTTAAAACAAGAAGTTTTCAAAATAGTGGAAATAGAACACGACTTAGTTCTGTTTTAAATTTTAGTAAAAAGATAAAAGGTCTTGGTTTGCGATATTCTATAAAAAATAGAAATGACTATAGAACTTCAAATTCAATTATTAATTTACATATAAATGAGGTTATTTCTAGAGATTATTTTCTGAAATTTGATTTAGAAAACTATAATAAAAATGTGCTTGATGTTAAGGTTGGAGCAAGTTGTGGACTCAATAACACCTCGTTTTCAATAGAACAGGGTCTTGATAGAGAATATATAAAGCAACAGTATTTTTCTAATTTTGATTACGATGTGTCTGATAAGTTGAATTTCAATACACAGTTTGATTATATAATTTTTTCTGATAATAAATTTGAATCAGACCAAAAACTGCCATTATGGAATGTTGCCATTTCGTATTCATTTTCCAAACGAAAAAATAACATTATAAAATTGGTTTTTATAGATTTACTTGATAGAAATATTGATATTTATAGACGAAGTACAACTAACTTCTTTGAGGAAACAATCTCTGAAAGTTTAGGGCGTTATGTTATTTTAAGCTACACTTATAGA
>NZ_JBATHX010000356.1:0-5725 GCF_049667265.1 Algibacter sp.
GTTATTAAATGTTAAAGAAAGTTGGAAGACCGAAGACGGAAGACGGAAGTTTTGGTTGAAACTACATGAAGTCTTTAGTATCTAGATTTATGTTTTTGGAATGCATGTGAAAAAAGGGATGATGGAAGAGGAAGCCCGAAGAACGAAGCTCGAAGTTTTGGTTGAAACTACATGAAGTCTTTAGTATCTAAATTTATGTTTTTGGAATGCATGTGAAAAAAGGGACGATAGAATACTGTTGACTGAAGACTGTAGACTTTTTTTATTCTTTTTACGTTTAGCTTTTACTTTCAAGTTTTAAATAATACATTTACAACAGTCAAAAAAATCTTCGTTTACTATTATGTCGAATCCAATTTTACAATTAAAAAACGCTTCTATTTTTCAAGGTGAAAGCTTGGTTCTTTCTAATGTTAATGTAGAAATTAACAAAGGAGATTTTGTATATTTAATTGGAAAAACGGGTACTGGAAAAAGTAGTTTTATGAAAACACTTTATGGCGATTTACCTTTAACTGAAGGCGAAGGTCATATTGTAGATTTTGATTTGAAAAACCTAAAAGAAAAAGAGATTCCTTTTTTGCGACGAAAGTTAGGTGTGGTTTTTCAAGATTTTAAATTACTTACCGATAGAACTATTAATGACAACCTAATATTTGTTTTAAAAGCTACTGGCTGGAAAGACAAGGATAAAATGAAAACGCGGGTTGAAGAAGTTTTAAGCAAAGTGGACATGAAAACAAAAGGTTTTAAATTTCCGCATGAGCTATCTGGTGGCGAACAACAACGTGTGGCTATTGCAAGGGCTTTGTTAAATAACCCAGAGCTTATTCTTGCAGATGAACCTACTGGAAATTTAGACCCACAAACCAGCGTTGAAGTCATGGAAGTGCTTCAAGACATAAACAAAAACGGCAACACTATTTTAATGGCAACTCATGATTATGCTTTGCTACTTAAATACCCAAGCAAAACTTTAAAATGTGATGAAAATCAGGTTTATGAGGTGGTGCAGCGTAAAGGATAGCATTCAAAAAACAAATTCATGATTGGATTGAGCATTTGTATTCCTGTACATAACTTTAACTGCATCGAATCAGTTAAGGCGCTTTGCGAACAAATAGAAAATCTTACCACTAAAGCTGAAATAATAGTAATTGATGATGCCTCAAGCATTGCTCTAAATGAATTAGAAAATTTTGATAACCCCAACTATAGCTTCGAAAAATTAAGCAAGAATTTAGGAAGAGCTAAAATTCGAAATCTTTTAGGCAAAAAAGCAAAATTTAGTCATCTTCTCTTTATTGACGGCGACTCTGGAATTCCAGAAAATTTTTTAAAAACTTATATTGAAACTATAAAAAAACACCCAGAAGCTGTTATTTGCGGAGGACGATTGCATAAGTTAATTGCCAACTCAAAAAAATGCTTGAGGTATCATTATGGGGTAAAATATGAAGACTCAAAGGCTTTAGATAGACAGAAGGAACCTTATAATGGGTTTATGACGAATAATTTTATTGTTACAAAAAACATTTTAGTACGCATCCCATTTAATGAAACGATAAACACATACGGTCATGAAGATACTTTTTTTGGTTTTGAATTAGAAACGAATGGTATTTCCATTATTCATATTGATAATCCGGTTACCCATTTAGAATTAGAATCTAATAATATATTTATAAAAAAAACAAAACAAGCTATTGAAAACTTAGTCTTTTTAAAAAATCAATATCCTAGTTTTAATTCCCATAGTACACTACTAAAAAAGGCCAATCGATTTTATTTTTTAAAACCAATAGCTCCAATATTATCAAAAGGTTTTGCGTTTTTAGCTAATACAACTCAAAGTGTTTATAGTTTTCAGGTTTTTAAACTATTTTATATGATTTCAATAAATAATCAGAAATGAATACGACAAAACATATGCCTTTTTTCTCAGTAATAATTCCGCTGTATAACAAGGAAGGGTATATAGAAAGCACATTAAATAGTGTTTTAAAGCAATCTTTTAAAGATTTTGAAATTATAATAATTGATGATGGTAGTACAGATAAGAGTTTAGAAATTATATCCAAATTTGAAGATGATAGACTTACACTATTTAAGCAAAAAAATAGTGGCGCCTCCGTGGCAAGAAACAATGGTATTGAAAAAGCCAAAGGCAAATATATTAGTTTATTAGACGCTGATGACTCATGGTACACCAACCATTTATTAGAGTTAAAAAAACAAATAGATCTTTTCCCAGATGCTGGATTGTTTTGTAATAACTACGAAATTTATTTCTCTGAGAATTTAGTCCGTCCAGCGAAATTAAACTTTGAGTATAAAAATGATTGTTTGATAGTTAAAGATTTTTTTTTAGCAAGTATAACGCTTCCTGTAGCATGGACATCTGCAGTTGGCTTTTCAAAAGAAAAATTTAATTTAATTGGCGGGTTTCAGGAAAAATTTTCAGGAGCTGAAGATTTAGATTTATGGATTAGATTTGCATTAAATTATAACGTAGCATTTAATCCTGTAATCACCATGTCGTATAAGTTATATGTCGATGATAGTTTATCAACAAATGAATTTAACTCCATGCGGTATGATTTTATAAAAAGTTTTAATAAAGAAGAAAAAACAAATACTTCATTAAAATTATATTTAGATATTAATAGATATGCTTTAGCAATCAGGTGTTTATTAAATAATGAAGATGCCCTTTATAAAAGGGTAAAAAAAGAAATCAATTATAATAATTTAAATATTAAACAAAAACTTCTTTTAAATTGCCCAAAAACATTACTGAAATTAGCCAAACAATGTCATCTTTTTTTAGTTAAAAACGGACTTTATTTTTCTGCCAACAGTTAAATTAATCTAATAATTCTTTCCATTTTTTAGCAATATTCATTGTAGAAAATTTTTCAACACTAGCTTTAGCATTTTTTTTACACTTTAAATAAAGTGATTCATCCTCAACAAAAGTATTAAAAGCATTTGCTAAGGCAACTACGTTATGATTTTCGACTAATAGTCCATTATATCCATGTTTAATAATTTCATTGGGGCCAGATTTGCAATCGACTGAAATAACAGGGGTGCCACAACTTAAAGATTCGATTAACACCATTGGAAAACCTTCATGCCTACTGGTTAATGTTGTAAAAAAAGCCTTTTTAACATAAGGAAAAGGGTTTTCTAAAAATGGTATATGATTTACAAAAGATTCTAATTGTAAGTCTTTAATTAATTTCATCAAGAAAGTAACATCAACGCCATCCCCTATTATGTAAAATTTAATACCTTTTTGCGGCAATATAGAAGATTTATAAGCAGTTAAAGCCAAGCCTAAATTCTTAACACGTTCCTCAATACGCCCATAAAACAAAATATACTTATCATTAATTAAACCTGCTTCATTTGCCTGTTTAGTGATGTTTTCAATATTTGCTGGATTATAAATTTGTTCACAAGAATTAAACTCGTACTTAGCTTTTAGAGCTCGCTGAATTTCTTTACTTACAGCAACAATTTTTACTTTTTTGTATAGAATTTGAGCTAAAAAAATAGAATTAGGTAAATACTGTTTTAAATTATAACTATGAACTACAGAAATTATTTTTTTTGCCTTAAATACGTAATTATAAATAAAAAATTCTTTTAAAAATATTGGTCTTGTTCGATTATCAATGATAACATCAAAACTATGAAAGTTAAAATAAGATTTCAAAATTGATATTTTTCCAAAGTTCGATTTACTTTTTTTTAATTCTTTTTCTAGATTAAATATTTGACCAGAAAAATTATAATTTATTTCATCTTTTGTAATTAAAATATGAACTTCGAATCCTAGTTTAGAAATTATTTGAGAAAGTACTGCACTAAAGCGCTCAACACCTCCGTTTCCTAATGATGTGACTACTATACATACTTTATTCATAGAATTAACCTTAACCTTTTTAAGTAGTTATATTATTCAAAATAGACATCATAATCGATAGAATCTCTTACAATTCTATTTCTTTCTTTAAAATATTCACTAAATATACTACGAGTAGAATCAACTTCATCAGCCTTAACATCAACCAAATCAGCAATTGAGTGAAATAAGTCATCAATCATATATTTTGAGTTCAATTTTGGAAAAATCTTTTTACTAATTTTATATTTTTCAGAACACCATAATACCATTGGGATTTCATAAAGGTTTTTGGTTAAATTTTCATCTCTAAAATGCCCGTAAAACTCACTATTTTCATAGACTTCTTCTCCATGATCTGAAAAATATAAAACAAAGCTTTTAACATTACGTTTTCTAGTGGTTTCTATTACTTCATTTATAAAAAAGTCTGTATACCTAACAGCATTATCATAAGCGTTTATTTCATCGTAAACAACTTGTTTTTTGAAATTACTTTTTGGAATATCATTATTGAAAAAATTAAAACTCTCAGGATAACGGTATTTATAATTGAAATGAGTACCAAGTGAATGTAAAAAAATCACTTTTTTATGACCTTCTTCCTTTAAAATTTCATCTAATTTTTTTACTAAAACTTCATCAAAAATGGTTTTTTCTTGGGCACGCTTAATGTTCAAAAAATAAGATTTATCAGAACCTAACCCAATTTTAGTTACATGAGAATCATTAACTCCAATGGGATTTTGATTTGAAACCCAATACGTTTTAAATTTCGCTTGATTTAATAATTGTATAATGGAACCCTCAAATTTAGCTTGTGTATTTTCATAATTACCAAGTGTGAATGCTTTAGTTAAAGTTGCAATAGTGTATGTGTCGGGACTAATAACATTATTATAAACTAAAAGCTCATCATTAATACTTTCAAGTAAAGGTGTGGTATTTCTGTAATAATCATAAATTCCTAAATGTCCTCGCGCGGTAGATTCGCCGATAATAATAACATATACTTCTTGTTCATTTGAATCAAAGTTTTTGGAAACATTATTAAAATTTCCAATTTTATTTTTAGCGTATTGGTCTAACTTTTTGGCATCAGAAAAATATTCTACACTCGCCCTAACTGCCATATATGGCAAGTTATAAATTATTAATAGTGATAATTTTAAAAATACCAATAGACCAATAAAAAAAGCAAAAGCCTTTAATTTAAAAGGTTTCGATTTCTTTGAAATTTTAAAATCAATAGACCTTAAATTTATTAATGTAATTAGAATTATAATGAGAATTAATATTAGGAAAAAGATTATTTGATTATCAATATAAAATCCTAAAAACTCTTTTGTTTCTTCTGAATTTGTATCTAACAAAACAAAAATAGCTGACGAGCTAAAAGTGGTTTTAAACAAATAATAATAAATAGTTTCAATACCAATACTTATAGAAAAGCCTAAATAAAAAACAATGAAAATAAGTTTGTTTAATCGCTGATTTGTAATAATTAAATGTGGACAAATAAGTATGATTGCAAATAAAATATTTTCAATAATATTGCAAATTACTGACTCTGAAATAGTGTTTAAAATACAATCAAATAGGAATGCAATAGCAATAATTATGAAGTATTTAAAAAAAATCTTGAGAAAATTTTCATATCTATTTAATTTCTAAATCTCTAATTTAAAGCGCTTTTTGTTTTCCAAAAAAATTTCCTCTCAAAATATAAAGCACCACTAACAAAAACAAAATATACCTTACAAAATGTGCCATAACTACGCCTTCTGTCCCATAAATATCTATAAAATAAAC
>NZ_JBATHX010000357.1:0-2119 GCF_049667265.1 Algibacter sp.
AATCTCTGTAATCACCATCAAAAGGCATATATAAAACTTCACCATCAAATAACGGGCTATACGGTGGTTGTTTACTAAAGTTAACCTCGGCAGAAGTTGTTTTACCTTCAATATCGGTTGCTTGAACGGTTAATACGTGATCACCATTTACTAATCCGTTTTGTGTAAATTCTTCTTTAGCAACACGATAATCTAAAAAATTATTAAAACTTCTTATTTCATTACCATCTAAAAGTATCGAAATTGTTTTTACTTCAATGTCATCCGTAACTTCAAATTTCACATCAAAAGAAGTCTCGTCTTCAAAAACTTTTATAGTAGTTCCTTCAGCTGGCAAAATAATTTTCACCGCTGGTGCCGTAACATCAGCGCCTGGGTCAACTTCTGTTATTGGGTCTATCCCATCATTACATGACACTATAAGCAACGTAATGAACAGAAAATTTAAATATTTTAATATATTTTTCATATTAATTTAGTTTTAGTTTTTTTTTATTTATCAAGAGGTAAAAGATCTAATTGATCTTGCGGATATGGCAAGTATTCAGCATCTGCGGTAAACGTTCTACCATCATAACTTAACTCGTCATATTTGTTCAGTCTTATCATATCAAAATAACGTATACCCCATTCCATACCTAATTCTGCAAATTTCTCATCCATTACTAAATTGGTAGTTACTCCAGATAAAGGTGTCATACTAACTCTATTTCTTACCATATTTACTGCTTGATCGGCTGTCATTGCAACACTACTACTTGCACCTTGGGTTAAGGCCTCAGCATACATAAGCAATATTTCAGCGTACCTAATTACGATAAAGTTTTTACTTGAACCATAACTATTCCTACCTGATGTTAATTGGTTTGATGGTAAATAATGTTTTCCACTTGCAAATTTTGCTCTTTCATAATCATTAAAAATATCGCCATCTGGTGTTACATTTGACACATAACCTGGAAGCGTTGCATAAGCAGGATCGGTTTTTATTTCCTCAATTCCACGAGGTGTGAAACAAACGCTTGTAACTAAACGCTGCTCATCATCTCTATCAATCATAAATTTAATAAATTTAGAACTAGGCTCGTAGAAACCCCAACCTCCATTAGCTGTTGATACAATTGGCGTCCAACTTGATGGACCAAAAGGTGCATATAAATGGTTATTTACATCACCAGAATCTGAGTTGTAATCTGAAAATTGTAATTCGAACAAATTCTCATTACTATATTGCCCTGGCTTTTTAAATAACTCATAAAAATCAGGATACAGTTCGAATTTGTTTGAGCTAATTATTTGACCCGTGATTTCTGCAACTGCTTGATAATTTTCCATCTCCAAATTAGCCATTGCTTTAATTGCTAATGCGGTATATCTTGTAACGCCGCCAGGAACATCCGTTCTTTCGTTAGGTCTCATGTTTGGTAAATCAGGAATAGCTTCATCCATTAAGTCTGAAACATATTGCATAACCTCCTCTTTGGTTTTAACACCTTTCTTAATATCTTCTGAAACATTTGAAGTGGTAATTATAAAAATATCACTCCATAAACGAGACATTTGTAAGTGCTGAAACCCGCTTAAGACTTTTGTTTCTGCAATATACTGGTCCGCTAAGTCAATATAATCCCCTGTAGCAAACTCTTTATATTTTACAATCGTTTCTTGCGAGTTTACAATATCTGTAATATCACCATAAAAGTTTTCCCAAACTTGGTTAAACATCCAATAGCCATTATCATAATTATAAAGATCGGCATTAGTAAAACCACCTTGCGCATCGCCAACACCACCAGCATTCACATCATCTCCTCTTACTCCTATTAACAATGGGTCTTCCCATCCTCTGGAGTAGGTTTCGCTGTATGCACCAATTAAAGGTAACACCATATTTTCAGAAAGCGTAAAATCCAAATCGCCAGCTGATAATTGCCCGTCATTTTCTTCTAATTTATCGCTACAGGATATTGTAGAGAAAAACACTACTAACAACATGGCTAGTAGATTTAGGAATTGTTTAATATTATTTTTCATATTGCTCATTTTTTATATTTTTATATTAACACCAATAGTATAAATTGCTGGAACAGGATATGTTTGTCTATCAATTCCATCAGAA
>NZ_JBATHX010000358.1:0-5063 GCF_049667265.1 Algibacter sp.
GGTCAGTAACGTCTAGTCTACCTGGTGGTGTGAAATTTGACGCTGGAGCCGCTTTGATTTCTGACTTTAAAGATATTTACGCCTTTCAAGGTAAAGGAACTACTAACTTTTATCGATATAATGCAGGAGCTGACACCTGGACTACAATGGCAGCACCTCCCGGGAGTATCGATACAGGAGCAGATTTGGGTTTTGACGGAACATATATTTATGCGCTTCAAGGGAAAACAAAAAAATTCTATCGCTATGATATTGCACTAAATTCATGGACATCACTGGCTACAACACCCGGAAATATTGATGAAGATGGAGCTCTAACTTATGATGGAATATATATATATGCATTTCAAGGAAATGCCAGTAATTCGTTCTGGCGATATGACATTGGTTCTAATTCGTGGACTACAATGTCCAATGCATTAGGAAATGTAGCCGCTGGCTCTGATTTGACGTTTAATTCCGTCTTTGATTTTGATAGTGATAGTGATGGAATTTATGATAGAGTAGATATTGATGATGATAATGACGGAATTAAAGATACTGATGAATGCGCTGGTACTGATGGATGTGCTGGATTACCTTGTGAAGATACTGATAGTGACTCTATTCCAAATTATTTAGATCTGGATTCAGATAATGACGGTATCCCAGATATTGTAGAAGCTGGTCTTGGCGCCATTAGTGCAGGTACTGCAACCATTCCAGCCGCTTCATTTATAGATACTAATAATAATGGTATGCACGATTCTTTTGAAACTAATGTTCCTTTGGATTCAGATGGTGATGGAACACCAAATTATTTAGATCTGGACTCTGATAACGACGCCATTTTTGATGTAGATGAAGCTCGTACAGAAAGATATGAATTTACAGTATTAACTTTTGAAAATGGTGATGGCGATATAAACGGCGATGGCGTTGGTGATGGTCTAGATTCAGAGGTATTTAGAGAAAAAGATGATGACAATGATAGAACATTGGAATATTTTGGTGATGGCATTTTGGATGTTTATGATTATGGAACAGGAGCCAATGAATATGGTAATTTAAGCCAAGGAACGGGGCCTTTATTTGTTAAAGACACAGATGGTGATGGCATACCTGATTATATTGACACAACCTCAGATGGTTCTACCTTTGATATATCGAACACACATTATACAGATTTAGATGCCAATAATGATGGCCTTATTGATGATACCATAGATTCTGATGGTGATGGAATTTTAGATTTATTTGATACCAATGACACGGCTTTTGGATCGCCAAGAGACCTTGAAGGTAAATTTGAACTGTATTTTGATGGCCGTAATGATTATATGGAAGATACAGCTGTTATGGACGGTTGGAGTGAGGCCACTTTAATGGCTTGGATTAAGATTGACCCAACAGCATCAGGAGATCAAGTTGTTTTTGGTCAAAATTCATTCTATATTCAGCTTAATTCTGATAAAACGATTTCGGCAAAAGCCAACGGAAATACAGTATCTAATAGCACTGCTTTAAATACGAATCAGTGGACACATATTACTGCATCATACAGTAATACCAATAGCAACCTAAAACTATTTATAAATGGTCAGGAAATTTCAAGTACTACCGTTTCTGGTGCACTTCCTTCAGATAGTTCGAGCTTAACTCTTGGTCGAAAACCAAATACCAATAGCAACTATTTTAAAGGTTATATAGATGAAATACGTGTGTTTTTTAAAGCTCTTTCAACTAATGAACTTCAAAAAATGGTATATCAAGAAATCGAGAGCAACGGAAGTAATACAAAAGGATTAGTAATTCCTTTAGATGTTAATAATTTAATTGATGATACTACCAATGTTCCTTTAGGATGGAGTAATTTAAAAAGATACTTTAGAATGGATGGCTATAAAGGCGATATTCTGGATGATATTACAACGCCAAGTAGAGACCAAGGCACAGGTGCTAAAGTTTATAATATAAAAATAATTGACCAGCAGTCTGCTCCGCTACCTTTCGTTACCAAACAAAGTGGTAAACTAGATGTTGCCGTAAATGATCCCCTAAACGGTATCAATGGTAATGATGCCATTAATAATGAAAGTGCTATTGTTAAAATTGAACATAATAACGTTTATGTTGATAGTGAGTTGAAACAAGCAGGATTACTTGTTAACCAACAAGATGCAAGTTCAAATCCTATCACTTTTGAAGTTAGAAATGACTCTGAACTTAATGTAAGCTGGTATTTAAAATTAGACGGGAAAATTGATCTTGAAGGCGAATCTCAATTAGTACAAGGAGCAGATAGTTATCTGGATCCTACAAGTTCTGGTACTTTAGAAAAGGACCAACAAGGAACTGCTGATACTTTTACCTACAATTATTGGTCTTCACCCGTTGGATTATCTAATAATTCAACAAATAACAATAACTACAAATTACCAGAAGTTATAACAAACGTTGGCTTTTTAACCTCTGGCTATAACGGAACAAGTTCACCAGTTGCAGTTTCTGACTATTGGATTTGGAAATATAGTAACAGACTAAGTAATAACTATTCACAATGGCAACATGTACGCAGCACAGGAACGTTAAAACCGGGCGAAGGTTTTACTATGAAAGGTCCTGGTACAGGTTCTATAACAACAGCTCAAAACTATGTTTTAGAAGGTAAACCTAATAACGGTGACATTAATTTACCAATAAATGCTGGTAACGCATATTTAGTTGGTAACCCATATGCCTCTTCAATTGATGCACACAAATTTATTTTAGATAACGGTGCTACAATTTCGGGTACTGGTGCAACCACAGGAACATTATATTTCTGGGAACATTGGGGCGGTGGCTCACATAATTTAAGTGCTTATCAAGGGGGTTATGCAACATATACGCTAGCTGGTGGAGTACCTGCTGCGTCTTATGGAACTAATGATCCGGATGTAGCAACTGGCGGTACGGCAACAAAAATACCAGGCAGATATATACCTGTTGGTCAAGGTTTCTTTGTTGAAGCTGAAGCTGATGGCGTGATAAACTTCAATAATAACCAACGTATTTTTCAAGTTGAAGACGGCATTAATTCGGTGTTCACTAAATCTGCTAGTACGAAAAATAATAAGAACGCTTCAACAAAAGTGGAAAATAAAGACACACGTTTAAAGCTTAGAATTGGTTTTAATTCTGTAAACACTTTACATAGACAGCTTTTAGCGACATTAGACGATAATAGTTCATATGGTTATGATTGGGGCTATGATGCGCCATATTACGACAATCAAATGGATGATATGTATTGGATGATTAATAGTGATAAATATACCATTCAAGCTACAGATGAAATTAATGAACAAACAATACTACCACTAGGTATCCATACAAAAAGTAGTGGTGTAAATTCTATTACTTTAGATAAACTTGAAAATGCTCCTACAAGTTTAATGGTCTATCTGCATGATAAAGTGCTTAGTGTTTATCACGATTTAAATGATGGTATTTATGATGTACAATTAGAAGCGGGAGAACATTTAGATCGTTTTGAAATTACGTTTACTAATCAACAAGCATTAGGAATTAATGACATTGAAAACACCCATTTAGAAGTTTATTTATCAAATGATAGTGAAAGTATTATTATAAATAACCCTAAGTTAATAACTATACAAAATGCTAAATTGTATAATGTTTTAGGGCAAATGGTTTTTGAATCAAATCTGGATAGCAGAGATAATTATATAGAAATTCCTGCAAAACAAATCAATGCAGGTACATACATCATTAGATTAAAAACTGAAAAAAACATTATATCTAAATCAGTATTAGTTAAATAAATGAGTTGAATTCGTGTAGGTTTTTTATAAATCTCAAATCTGCCCGATACTTAATAACCCAAAAAGTCCTGAATTCACATTCAGGACTTTTTGCATTTAATCATGTTTATTCAAAATTTAATTGTGCAATAGCAACGTAAACATTTATCATTTAGTAATAAACGAATATTATACTTATTACTTGCATTGTAAAGTACAACACAATAAAAGCATCGAAAGATTAATATTTTAAGTTAGCCACTTTAAAATAAATACTCCAATTTTTAGATACTATTCAGGTCCTGAAATATAGTTCATAACATTTTTTTAAGGCCATTTTATATAGATCTGGTTTATTCAGTTTTTACGAAATAATGAGATTACCATAATAAAAGAAAATCAAGAGCGAGTCGAACCAAAAATACTGTTCGAATTGTAATCACCAAAATGATAATTGCAAAACAACAAGTGTTAACGGTTTATGGCTCTAGAATACATTAGTGGAATTTCACGAAATACATATTATAGAAACTGAGGCATAAATCACTAAAATGGTCTCGCATCTTATATTTTTTTTGGCAAAATTTCATGGAATAATTGCAGTAATCCCATGAAAAGAGCGAAATATTCGACGAAATGCATCACCACTATGCATTTCATCGATTATATTGTGCGTTTCGTAGTCTTATACCTATTTTCGTACTTGAATATAATGGCCCCAAGCTATTTAATCTACAGATTATGGAAAAAATTACTCTGCATTGCATGCGTTTATTATTACTTACGAATGCAATTTTTCGAAATAATAAAAGATCTATGGCCACAACTATATTAAGTTGTGCGCTACTGTTTGGGCTTAATACCCAAGCACAGGACATTATTGGCGATTATGATTTTGAATCTGGCACTCAAGGTTGGACTATAGGTAGTGATGCACAGTATTATACTGGCGGAACTTATGCCTGTAGTGGAAGTGATGCTATACGGGTTGAAGATGATAAATCTACAAGTATAGTAACATCACCTACTTTAGATATAAGCACGTATTCAAGTATTTCCATTTCTTTTTGTTTTAAAGGGGCATCGAAACTTAAAAATGACGATGGATTTGATCTTAAATATTATGATGGCTCATCTTGGATAACATTAAAAACTTATAGAGTTGATATAGATTTTACAAACGTTGGGACCGCGTATCCATATAGTTTTTCATTTCCATTAGATAACGCAACGTATACCTTCCCTACAAACGCGCAATTTAGATTTGAAGGCGAAGGC
>NZ_JBATHX010000359.1:0-5537 GCF_049667265.1 Algibacter sp.
TATAATCTTTCACGACAATTTTATAAAGATTTTGGTTTTGAAGAAATTGAAATCGATCCAAAAATGTCATTCTTTAAATTTGGCGATTTCGGGTTTTATTTGCAAAATGCCTACGTACGGAAATGGGTTGATAATTCCATGGTTTTTATGGAAGTACATAATGTAGAAAAACATTTAGTGGAAATTAAAAAACTCGCGCTAACCACAAAATATAAAACTGTAAGAATCTCAGATATCCACTATAACGATTGGGGAAATGAGTATTTTATCCACGACCCTTCTGGCATTTTGTGGCATGTTGGAGAGTTTCACACTTAGCAATTCAAAATTATAACATCTTCAAGGTATTCAACTCTTGTTCAGTTAAGTGTTTCCAGCTTCCGCGAGGAATATCTTTTTTAGTTAAGTGGCCAATAGCCACACAATCTAAACTTACAATTTCGTACTTAAAATATTCAAAAATAGTTCGGAGAATAGTATTTCCTGTGTTCTTAATTTTTAAACCAACTTCTTTTTTTGAAGCGCCATCTATATAACTAATTTCTTCAACCTCAATAAGTTTACCTTCCACTTTAAAACCAGCTTGAATCTTTTTTAAATCCTCTAATTTTAAGTTTTTATCTAATTCAATATGAAATAAACGCGGTACACCATGTTTAGAGTTGGTGAATTTATTTGCAATAACATCATCGTTTGTAAATAACAACAACCCTTTGGAGTTTCGTCCTAAACGCCCAATTGGTTTTATTCTAGAGGTTGTAGCATTGGCCACCAAATCCATTACAGTCCTACCTTTACCTTCGCTGGTTGTAGTTGCAAACCCTTTTGGTTTATTTAATAATACGTAAGCCTTTTTTTCAGGGTTTACTCTTCCGCCATCATACTTAACTTCATCACCAATTTTTACTTTATAGCCCATTTCGGTAATCACTTTTCCGTTTACCGATACCAATCCCACAGCAATATGCTCGTCGGCCTCACGGCGTGAGCAAATACCAGAATTAGCAATGTATTTATTTAACCTAATTTCGTTTGGGTTTCCTGGCTTTTTAGGTGTTGGGTTACTTTTTTTGATTGGCGCATTTCCTCGTGCATAACTTGTAGAACGGGCGTTTCCGCTTCCACGTCCTGATGGTTTTCCTTTTCCTCTACTCCCTTGATTCTTATTCATTACTTATTATTTTGTGCAAAGATATATCTAATAATTTACGATTTACGATTTTTGATAAACGAATTATTGTTCTGCGTTAGGGATTGAAGTGGAAATCCTTTTTGTGAGGCACAAGCAAAAAGATTGGGAACGAGAAAGCCCGACCCTTTTCGGGTAACGCCCAAATAATTTAAATACGATTTAGTATGACACTTACATCGATGAGTAAAATACTAAAAACACCTGCGAGAATGATGAATTTTAAAATATTGTGTAATATTAAATACTGTATTTTGGTTTTTGATAGCCATAGTAATAACAAAAAAACAACTAGTAAACCCGAACTTAAATAGAAGAAAATATACATGTAACCAACCTGAAACCGATATAACAATAAATAGGTTGGCACTAAGGTTAAGGCAGCCAAAATGGTTAGCATTATTTTGGATGTATTTTCGCCGTAAGCTACCGGAATGGTTGCATAGTTTTGAGCTATATCGCCTTTTATGTTTTCTAAATCTTTGGTGAGTTCGCGCATTGATATCATGATAAACAAGAATATGGCATGAACAAAAATGACGGTTTCGAAATTTTTAAAGTACATAAAAATAGCGAAGAATGGTGTGATGGTTAAAATTGCCGAAGTTAAATTACCTATAAATGGTAACTTTTTTAATTTATGGGAATAAAACCAGATGCCAAAAATGTAAACTGAAAAGAATATAACTGCTTTAAATGTTACATAACTAGCCATGATGACTGCAAGGAAATTTAAAACAAAATAAAATGAGAGTTTTGTATTTTGACTTACCAACCTATCTAATCTTGATTTTATTGGGCGGTTTATTAAATCTTTTTCTGAGTCATAAAAACTATTAATAATATAGCCACCTGCAATGGTTGCGGCTGATGCTAATACGAGCATCAACAAATTTAAATCTAACACAACCTCTTTTACTGGCCTGTTGTGTGCTAAAATGTAAACTGCAGTTAAGTATTGCGCTATTACAATAATGAGAATATTGTAGCCACGAATTACAGAAAACATACTAAAAAACTTAAGCAAAATATGTTTCTGTCTTCTTGTTAGCATGTTGAAGAGTTTGTTGATACCCTTGGATGACGCTTAGGGTGACATTTTAAGATAATCGAAAATACAGTTTAGAAATTATAAACAACTTCTAATTTGTAATCAGCCAATGATTTTTTGGCCTTTTGAATATCTTCGGTAAAACCAAGAATATAACCGCCACCGCCTGAACCACAAAGTTTCAAGTAATAGTCGTTGGTTTCTAAACCTTTTTTCCAAAGGTCGTGAAATTGACTAGGAATCATTGGTTTAAAGTTACTCAACACAATTTTAGAAAGCTGTTTTGTATTTCTGAATAAAGATTTTATATCGCCTTTTAAGAAATCGTCAACACAAGCATCGGTATGTTTTATAAACTGATTTTTAAGCATATTACGAAAACCTTCTTGCTTCATGCTTTCCATAAAAAGACTTACCATTGGAGCTGTTTCGCCAACAATACCACTATCTAACAAAAACACAGCTCCTTTACCTTGACTTTGTTGCGCTGGAATTCCGGTTGCTTCAATATTATCTTTTGAATTGATAAGAATTGGAATGCTTAAATAGCTATTTAAAGGGTCTAAACCAGAAGATTTTCCGTGAAAAAAAGATTCCATTTCAGAAAAAATAGTTTTTAATTTTAAAAGTTTTTCCCTAGTTAAATTTTCAAGAACCGTAATTTTATCGTACGCATATTTATCATATAGCGCAGCAACTAAAGCGCCGCTACTACCCACGCCATAGCCTTGCGGAATGGAGGAATCAAAATACATTCCTGAATTCAAATCTGCTTGCAAACGCTTATTATCAAAACGCACAATAGCATCGCTTATGTTTTGAATATGTGCAGCAAATCGTTTTAAACTTTCGTTTGATTTGATGGCTTGCTCAGAAGGATTTTTATCTTTCTTTAAAGCACCATTATAAAAACTATATGGAATTGATAAACCTTTAGAATCTTTAATGATTCCGTACTCACCAAAGAGTAAAATTTTTGAATAAAATAGAGGTCCTTTCATAAATTACATTTGCTTGGGCAATACAAAATTACAATAGTTTTGCTCCAAAACCAATTTTATCGTTAATATACTCACCTTTTTGACAAAAGGTAACTAATTCATTCTGAATGAATTCTAATACTTGTGCAGCTTCATTTTCTGGATAAAGCACATGTACATTAGCTCCTGCATCCAAGGTAAAACAAACTTTTGATCCTGTAGAATTTCTGTAAGCCCATATTTTATTGATGATTTCGAGCGTATTGGGTTTCATTAAAATGAAATACGGCATACTGGTCATCATCATAGAATGGAGCGTTAATGCTTCACTTTCAACAAGGGCAATAAATTTATCTAAATCGCCATTTTTCAATATTAAAATAATATCAGACAGGTTTTTTTCCGCTTGATTGAATCGTTCTTGAGCGAAAGGATGCCCATGCATTAAATTATGTCCAACGGTACTACTTACTTGCTTTTCACCTTTATCAACCAACAAAATAGTGTCTTGATAATTTTTAAAATTTTTGTGAACTTCAAACGGGTATTTTACACCAAACAAATCTGAACTTCCATCAATTTTATCATGTTTTCCCCAAACTACTAAATCGCCTTCCAAACTTCGGCAAGCACTTCCTGAACCTAAACGGGCTAGGAAGGATGCTTTTTGGATGAAGTTTTCTTCTGAAACATCATTAATTAATTTCTTTTCAACACTCATTAAACATAATGCCAAAGCACTCATGCCCGATGCTGAAGAAGCTATACCTGAGCTATGCGGAAAAGTATTTGAGGTTTCAATTTTAAAATGATACGATTTTAAAAATGGTAAATAAATTTCAACACGGTTAAAAAAAGTTTCTATTTTTGGTTTGAAATCATCCTTTTTTTCTCCATCTAAAAACACTTCAAAAGAAAAATAATTATCGCTTTCCTTTTTTGAAAAACTTAATGTTGTAGTGGTTTTACAATTATTTAAAGTAAAGCTAATTGAAGGGTTTTCTGGAATTTGGTTTGCTTTCTTTCCCCAATATTTTACTAAAGCAATATTACTTGGCGACGTCCATGTATAACTACCATTTTCAACTGAATTTGGATATTTTTTAGGGATGAAATTTTCTGCTGTCATTTATTATATTTCAGATGACAAAGATAATAACTTTAGCATAGTTTTATAGTTTCTTGCTGTGGCTGAAATTTTTAATTTTTTTTCGAACCAATTAACTCCCAATTTTGCTTTTCCTGCACCTAATGCGTAGAAAATAAATATGGCATTTTTATCAATTACAAATTCTTCATTTGGAAATGTTTGTTGAGAAATCTCATCAACTAATTCCTTTTTTGGGGTTTCATTAAGCATCATAAAATAACTGCTTTCTTTCTTCTTTTCAGAAAAAGGACAACTGTTTAGAATAGATTTAATGTCGTTATGAGTCTTCACTAAAACTGGAACATCAAAACCAAAATAAGAATTAATAGCTTTATGAATAACAGCTTCTAAATTACTTTTATTATTTTCTAAAGCCTGAAAAATGACGTTTCCGCTTTGAATGTAGGTTTGCACATTTACTAAGCCTTCTTTCGCCAACAATTCCCTTAATTCTGCCATCGGAATTGTTTTATGCCCGCCAACATTAATACCTCTTAAAAGCGCGATGTAAGTTTTCATTTATTTTGAAATATTTTGAGCAGCAATATAAGCGCCTGTCCATGCATTTTGGAAGTTAAACCCACCTGTAACCGCATCAACATTAATAACCTCGCCTGCAAAATATAAATTTTTGATTAGCTTACTTTCAAAGGTTTTAAAATTCACTTCTTTTAGGTTAATACCTCCAGCAGTAACAAATTCTTCCTTAAAGGTGCTTTTTCCATCCACATTAAAAACAGCTTGAGTTAGCTGACCAGCTAGGTTCTCTAATTGTGCTTTATTTAAATCTGCCCAGCGCGTTTCGGTGTCCATATAGGAAGCCAAAACCAATTTATGCCAAAGCCTTTTTGGTAAATCATATTGGGTGGATTTGAAAACTGTTTTTTTTGCTAAATCCTTTTTCAAGGTTTTTAAACCTTCCAAACAATCTTCAAAAGATTGCTTAACAAAATTAACCTCTATTTGAAATTTATAATCTCGTTTTGCTAATTCTAAAGCACCAAATGCTGATAATTTTAAGATAGATGGTGCGCTCATTCCCCAATGTGTAATTAATAATGGGCCTTCGCTCCATAAATCTGTATCAAGGATTTTAATTTCTACATTTTGAGCTACAACACCAGGAATATCTAGAATACGTTCGTCCTTTATATTGAAGGTAAATAA
>NZ_JBATHX010000360.1:0-3634 GCF_049667265.1 Algibacter sp.
TTGTATAGGTTCCATTTTGAACCATCTGGTTTAGGATTATCATTTATCCATTCTTTCATAAAACCATCTAAATAACCTCTAAAATAAGTAGCTATTCCTTCTCTATGAGATTCTGGAGAATAATTTAAATCTAATTCGGTTTTTCGTAATGAATCTTTAACTTTCTGATTAATAAATCCATATTTTTCCATTTGTGCCAATACCACATTTCGTCTATTCTTAACCCCAACCGGGTTTCTATGAGGTCTAGGGTTATAAAAAGAAGAATTTTGGCACATTCCAACCAACATTGCAGATTCTTTAATATCTAAATCTTTCGGTTCTTTTCCGAAATAAATTCTTGAAGCACTACGAATACCATCAGCGTTATTTCCAAAATCGTAAATATTAAAATATTGCGCTATAATTTCTTCTTTTGTGTATTGGCGCTCTAAACGGATTGCAATAATCCATTCCTTCATTTTTTGAATGACTCTTTTAATAATATTACCAGATGCTTTATCTGTAAATAATAACTTTGCCAATTGCTGAGAAATTGTACTTGCACCTCCTCTTGAACCTAAAAAAGCAAAAGCTCTTAAAGTTCCTAATCCATCTATTCCCGAGTGTTCATGAAAACGGGCATCTTCAGTTGCAATTAATGCATCAATTAAATTTTGTGGTAAATCAGTATAACTTACTGGCGTTCTATTATCATTAAAATAGAATTTTCCTAGCGTTTGCCCATCAGAAGAAATAATTTCTGTTGCTAAATTGGTTCTTGGATTTTCCAATAGCGTGTGATCTGGCATTTTACCAAAAACACCCCAAGACGCCAATAAAAACATTAATAAAGTGGCTACTACGCCACCAATAAATAACATCCAAAACCATCGGATATATTTTGAATAATCTTGAACTGCTTTAGTTTCTTTTTTTGCTTTTGCCATAGTTTAAGTGTCTTAAGCCAGTAAGCTTAAGTTTTTAAAGTTATGTTTTTTATTCTTTAATCGGATTTTCTATCCTAAACCCTATGTCTGTTATGCCTTCTAACTCAACAACGCCTTGAACCTTTCCGTTTTCCCGCATGGCATGCTGAATATTGATAGTATACTCGCCAGTTTCATTAAAAACAACCCCTTCTTTATACCACAATTTATTCTCTTTTATATCGGTGAAACCTTTCCCTAAAAGCTTTCCGCTTGGTTCAGCCATCCTATACTCTAAGGTGTCTTTTATCGTTTTTCCATGAGGAAAAACCATTTCCACAATCAAAAATAAATTATTGTATTTGTAAGCGTTTGTATTTCTTAAATTAACAAATAAATTATGGGGTTTAATGTAATCTGGAGGGTTTACCTTAAAACTAACTATGGAATCTTTATGCCATGCATTAGGAACCGATTTATAGTTGTCATAAACACTATTGGAATCGCATGAAACCAGTATAAAAGAACACGTAAAAAAAACTAATAGGAATCTATTTTTCAGCATTTTTATTACTGTTTTGTGGTTTTCTTTTATCCGTTTTTCTTCTTTTATTCTGATTAGGATTCTTTTTAGGTGTTGCATTTTTATTACTAGTATCATTCCTATAACTAGTTACGTTTTTATTAGCTGCAGGCTTTTTATTACCTTGATTCCCTTTTTGATTTCCTTTTCTCCTATTATTTTTACGTTTATTATTGCGTTTTGGACTATCAAATCGTGTTAAACTATCTTGACCTACAACGTTTTCAAATACTTCTTTAGTATCTACTTCTATAAGATCTGAAGCATATTCCTCAAGGCTAGCAACTTTTTTCTTTTGTTTATTTAATTCAATAATTTCATTGGCCTGTTCTGTAGTAATCTTATGCCAATTCATCCACTCACCTTCATAAGCGTACCACATGTGTCCCTTAAAAATATCTGTTTTTTGGCAAACTGCAGTACCCTTTTCGGTAAATAGTTTTGTGTCGTTTTTTGGAAAACTTTTTAATGCATCAAGATAGGAGTCAAGCTCGTAATTTAAACAGCATTTTAACTTACCACATTGACCAGCTAATTTTTGAGGATTTAAAGATAGTTGCTGGTAACGAGCTGCCGATGTACTTACAGAACGAAAGTCTGTTAACCAAGTAGAGCAACACAATTCGCGTCCACAAGAACCAATACCACCTAGCCTAGCAGCTTCCTGACGAAAACCAACTTGCTTCATTTCTATTCGCGTTCTAAATTCTCGCGCAAAAACTTTAATTAGCTCGCGAAAATCTACACGATCCTCAGCAGTATAATAAAATGTAGCTTTACTAGCATCACCCTGAAATTCGATATCTGATATTTTCATTTGAAGTTTCAAATCGATTGCAAATTGACGCGCTCTAACCTTCATTGGTTCTTCTTTGTCTCTTGCAGTCGACCAAATATCAATATCCTTTTGGCTTGCTTTTCGGTAAATTTTAAATTCTTCTTCGGGTTTTTCAGAAATATTTTTACGCTTCATTTGAACGCGTACCAATTCCCCCGTAAGGGTAACCATTCCAATATCATGACCCGCTTTAGCCTGTGTTGCAACAATATCGCCAATACTTAAAGTTAAATTTTCAGTATTGTTGTAGTACTCTTTTCTGCCGTTTTTATAACGTACCTCAACCCAATTAAAAGGTTTTTCTCCGTTAGGAAGAGACATATTTGCTAACCAATCAAAAACGGTTAACTTATTACAACTGTCTGTACCACAAGTACCATTATTTTTGCAGCCCTTAGGTGAGCCGTCTTTTGTTGAGCAACTTGCGCAAGCCATATTTTATATATATTGATTCTGATTAGTAAAGGTTCTATCAGAAGATGGTTCGTAACTATTCATCATCTAGTTTTTACATTTTTTAAAACTATAAACACTTGAAAATGAATTTTTAAGAAGCTATTTTGAAACGTTTTATTTAAAAACTTGCTTCTCGATGTAAATATAAGATTATTCTAAGGATTTGGAAGAAAGATTTTTAATAAAGGAAAACATGGTCTTAATGAATAATTATATTGCCTTTTAAAAACAATTATCTTTATTTAGATTTCCGTTTTTATGCGAATGACAATTACAAACGAAACTTTAGAAATCAGGCTTCAATGAGTTTTTTTCAATTAAACTCAACTTCGTAATTAAGCTTGTTTGAAGTTGTACTAAGCTCTCTTTTAGATTTGAAAATATTTGAGAAAAGTATTTTACTCCAGCCTATTTTTTTGCTATAAGCGTTAAAACTTTCTTCTTTCCAATTAAATCCTTCTTTCCAAAAGCTAGTTGGAGATACATAACAAAAAGTGTAATCAAAGATAAAACTAGCTTCGTTTTTATGCGCCAATTTTGAAATAGAATTAGGCGCTAGCAAGGTAATATTATTGGATTTACAGCTTTCTGTAATCATTTTTATTATTCTAGTATAATCGTCCGTTAAACTTGAAATATCGAAATTATTATATTCTGTATTTCCAATTTTTTGAATAGGACGAATTTGAAGAATATCGAAACTACTGCCGTCAAAATGATCGAAAAATTCTTCTAACTCATGAAAATTATCTTTATTAAAAGTATAATTTATCCGCACTTTAAAATCATAAGTTTGCTTGAGTTTTTTAAAAGCATTGAAAGCCGCATGAAATTTTTCGTAATCTGCTT
>NZ_JBATHX010000361.1:0-2856 GCF_049667265.1 Algibacter sp.
GGCTAACACCGTGTATAATTAATTGCTTTGGTCGTTGCTTATTTGGAAAATTCCTTCGGAATTTTCTCGCGTTCGTATTTGTTTACTAAATTAGTTGCTTAAACACGCAACTAACCATACACAAACACCTAGCCAATTAGGAAAAACACTATCAGAATTATAAGTAGATTAAAGATGAAAACAAAAATATACCTTTTGGCAATTCTATCAATTGGAATTTTATTTAGCTGTAATCAAAACACAAAGAAAAAAAACCAAATAGTAAAAAAAACTGATAATCCTCTCATTGGAAAATGGGTTAGAATTGGACATACTGGTCCGATTAGTTTTGATTTTAAAGACAATGGATTAGTTGAAGGAGACTTTGGAAATGACCAAACAATAGATGTAATTGCTAAATATGAAATTCAGAATGATACAATCAGGTTTTTAGATAAACAACGGCAAATGTGCAAAGGCTATGGACAATATAAAATTTATCAAACAGAATATTATCTAGCATTCGACTTGATTGATGATAATTGTGGAGGAAGAATAAAAACAACTATGGGTTTTTGGACTAAACCAAATTTCAAGGACTTTATCACTAAACTTGACAAGGAAATATCTGACTCACCAAAACCAGAATTATTATTAAATAGAGCGCGAATTTATATGGCAGTAGCTAAATCCAATCAAGCTAAAAAAGACTTTGATAGTTTTATTTTGAATGATACTACAAATGCGAGAGTTTATATAAATAGAGCAGGAACAAGATTTCCAAATGACATGAACGGAGTATTACTTGATTGTAACCAAGCTATAACTATAGAACCAAATAATAAGAACGCGTATTTTCTTCGTGGTTTAGCTAGATATGATTTGGGCGAACAAGAACAAGGATGCGAAGATTTTAAAAAAGCAATTGAATTAGGCTTTTCCATTTTGAAAATTGCTGAACAAGAAAAGTGTTCTGAATTTTGGAATGAAGAGTAGAAGAAAATAATAACTGGCTATAACAACGTGTATAATTAATTGCTTTGGCAAGTGATTATTTGGAAAATTCAGAAGGAATTTTCTCGCGTTCGTGTTTGTTTATTAAATTAGTTGCTGACACACGCAACTAACCATACACAAGACCGTTGGCAACAAGCTTATAACTAACTAATACTAATTACAATGTCCTTTTTAAACTTCAAAAGAAAACAACTCTCTCATAAAACAATTTTATACCTCTTTACAATAGCAATATTAAGTTCTTGCAAATCAAAAAATACTAAAACAGAAACCGATTGGTTCTATTTATTTAATGGAAAAAACCTCGATGGCTGGGTAGCAAAACTTAATCACCATAATGTTGGCGATAATTACGCTAATACCTTTAGAGTGGTTAACGACGTATTACAAGTAAATTACGATGGGTACTCTGAATTTGGAGAACGCTTTGGCCATATCTATTACGAAAAACCATTTTCATCATATCACCTAAAATTCGAATATAGATTTACAGATCAATGGATGAATGAGGCCTCCAAATATACATATAGAAACAGTGGTGTTATGATACATTCTCAAGATCCAAAAACTATTTTAAAAGACCAAAACTGGCCCATTTCAATTGAATACCAAATATTAGCAGAACGCGAAAAAGGCGAACCAAGACCTACCGGTAACATGTGCTCTCCTGGTACAGAAGTGTTTTTTAAAGGAGAAATGGACCCGCACCATTGTATATCTTCTAGTTCCAAAACTTATAAATGGGATGAGTGGGTTTCTGGAGAAGTAATTGTTTATCAAGATTCAATAATTAAACATATAGTAGAGGGGGATACGGTACTTGAATATACAAAACCACAGATTGGGGGAAAAATAGTAAAAGGTTACGATCCAAATATTAAAATTGATGGAAAACTACTAAAGGAAGGCTATATTGCTTTACAAGCAGAAGGTCAAGGTATTGAGTTTAGAGAGATCAAAATTAAAAATCTTAAATAAAAAACATGAAAGCTAAATTCTTTATGCCATTGGTGAAATTCAACCTTTTATTAATAGTAACGCTTTTTATAGTCTCTTGTAATAACCAAGAATCTAATCCAGATTTTAAAATATCGCTTGCTCAATGGTCACTACATAGAGCCTTTAAAACCTCTAGCCTAGACCCGATAGATTTTCCTGAAATTGCGGCTAATTACGGTATTTATTCTATTGAACTTGTAAATAGTTTTTACAAAACAAAAGCAAACGATAAAGCTTATTGGGAAGTCTTTAAACAAAAATGTAATGATGCTAATGTAAATGTTGGTTTGATAATGTGCGATCGTTTAGGGAATCTTGGAGATGCCGATACAGAAGAACGTATAAAAGCTATTGAAAACCATTATGCTTGGGTAGATATTGCTAAATTTTTGGGAGCGCACTCTATTCGTGTAAATGCAGCAGGAAAAGGTAATGCTGATAAAGTAGCCAAACATGCTATTGACGGACTCTCTAAACTAGGTACATATGCGGCGACGAAAGGTATTAATGTAATTGTAGAAAATCATGGAGGATATTCATCTAATGGTTTATGGCTAGCAAGTGTAATGAAACGTGTTGATATGGATAATGTTGGTACACTACCCGACTTTGGAAATTTCTGCTTAAATCGCAAAGCCGATAAAACGTGTTTAGATGAATATGATCGATACAAAGGTTTAACAGAATTAATGCCTTATGCTAAAGGTGTTAGTGCAAAAGCCTATGGTTTTGATGAAGCCGGAAATGAAACCAAAATTGATTATTTAAGAATGATGAAAATTGTAAAAGAATCTGGTTTCAAAGGATACATTGGCGTTGAATATGAAGGACAAACACTTACTGAAGACGAAGGTATTAAAG
>NZ_JBATHX010000362.1:0-1738 GCF_049667265.1 Algibacter sp.
ATGCAAAGACATTGTCTTCTGTAATTAATTCATTCTTTGGTACAAACCAGTTATCTCAATTTATGGATCAAACCAATCCACTTGCTGAAATTACGCATAAGCGTCGTTTATCAGCTCTTGGACCAGGAGGTTTATCAAGAGAAAGAGCAGGTTTTGAGGTTCGTGACGTTCATTACACACACTACGGAAGACTTTGTCCTATTGAAACACCAGAGGGACCAAATATTGGTTTAATTTCTTCACTTTCAGTATATGCTAAAGTGAACTCTATGGGATTCATTGAAACCCCATATAGAAAAGTAACTGATGGTGTGGTTGATATTAAAAATGAACCAATTTATTTAAGTGCAGAAGAAGAAGAAGAAAAATTAATCGCTCAAGCAACTGTTAAAGTTGATGCTAAGGGTAAAATTTTACACGACAAGGTAATTGCTAGAATGGAAGGTGACTTCCCAGTAATTGACCCGTCTGAATTGCATTATACGGATGTTGCACCTAATCAAATCTCATCTATTTCGGCTTCATTAATTCCGTTCTTAGAACATGATGATGCGAATAGAGCCTTGATGGGATCAAACATGATGCGTCAAGCAGTTCCATTATTAAGAGTAGATGCACCGATTGTAGGTACAGGCTTAGAGCGTCAAGTAGCTTCAGATTCTAGAGTATTAATTAATGCTGAGGGAACAGGAGTTGTACTTTATGTAGATGCTAATGAGATTAAAATTAGATATGATCGTACTGAAGATGAAGCTAAAGTAAGTTTCGATTCTGATATTAAAACATATCAATTAGTTAAATTCAGAAAAACAAACCAAGGAACTTCTATTAACCTTAAACCAATTGTAGTTAAAGGAGATAAAGTTACTAAAGGTCAAGTTTTATGTGAAGGTTATGCAACTCAAAAAGGAGAGCTAGCTTTAGGAAGAAATATGAAAGTAGCCTTTATGCCTTGGAAAGGGTATAACTTTGAGGATGCGATTGTAATTTCTGAAAAAGTTGTTCGTGAAGATATATTTACATCTATTCATATTGATGAGTATTCTTTAGAAGTAAGAGATACTAAATTAGGTAACGAAGAATTAACAAATGATATTCCTAACGTTTCAGAAGAGGCTACTAAAGACTTAGATGAACACGGAATGATTCGCGTTGGTGCTGAAGTTAAACCTGGTGATATCTTAATTGGTAAGATTACTCCAAAAGGAGAATCTGATCCAACTCCTGAAGAAAAATTATTACGTGCCATTTTTGGTGATAAAGCAGGAGATGTTAAAGATGCATCTTTAAAAGCTTCACCTTCATTACATGGTGTTGTAATTGAAAAGAAATTATTCGCAAGAGCGGTAAAAGATAAGCGTAAAAGAGCTCAAGATAAAGATGATATCTTAGCTTTAGAAGCGCAATACGATAGAAAGTTTGATGAGTTAAAAGATGTTTTAGTTGAAAAACTATTTGCTATAGTAAATGGTAAAACAGCTCAAGGAATTTTTAACGATTTAGGTGAAGAAGTATTACCAAAAGGTAAAAAATTCACACTTAAAATGTTAAATGCTGTTGATGATTATGCGCATTTAGTGTCTGGAAAATGGACAACTGATGATTATACGAATCAACTAGTTGCAGATTTAATTCACAACTACAAGATTAAAGAAAACGATTTACAAGGTTCTTTACGTCGTGAGAAGTTTACAATTTCTGTAGGTGATGAATTACCAGCAGGTATTATCAAATTAGC
>NZ_JBATHX010000363.1:0-2739 GCF_049667265.1 Algibacter sp.
GCACTTCACTACCTTTTAGGTTATGCCCATCAAACTCAAACCGAAAACCCTGTAACTTCTTTTGGTTGTTTATAGTCGGGATTACTTTTACGCTATTTACCTGCATCGCTTTTATATAATCATCAAAAGATTTGGGTTTAAATTGTTTCATCGTCAGGTCATGCCTGCGTTTAATTTCTGTTCTGATTTCCTTTAGATTGAATTCCTTTTCAAATTGCACTTGTTTTACGGTGGTTAAGCCCAAGTGTTCTGCCACTTTTTCTGCTGCTAACTGACTGCGCTTGCCAATAAAGCTATCATTATAGGCTGCACCTTTAAAATCAATTCGATTAACATATAAATGAATATGTTTATGGTCTTTATCCTGATGAATAAAAGCTATCGATTGTCGTTCTCCAAGCTTCATCTCATGCATGAAACGTTTTGTTATTGCTTGTAAATCTTTAAACTTTAATCGTTTACCATCTTCTATCGTTGGGCTAATTACAAAAGACAACGTGTTTTTGGTACAATGGTAATTTTGGTCCTGAAGCATTTTAAATTCTTTCGTAATTTCTGCAGGAGAATCTCCATGTAAAAACTCCTTGAGTACAATTTCAGCATCTTTTTCTTGATTCCAACCATAAGACATGGAAGCTTTAGTATGGGCTATACTTTTACCTTTACCTATCATTTCTGAAATTTTTTAAGATGTGCTTTAATTTCATTGGCTAAGTCATAGACTTCTTTAGTCAGTTTTGGGTTTCGTTTTCTATACATATTACCAATGGACTTAAAATTATTTTGATATTTGATGAGCATTTTATAAATGTTAATATGTTCTTCTGTAAATCGTTCTGTAATTTCCTTTTCAAATAAACTACGTCTCATATATTCACTTAATGTTAATCCACAACTAGTTGCTTTTATTTTTAGTAGCTTCTTTTCGTAAACAGAACATCTAAATTTAACGAGGTCACTTTTCCCCTTAAACACTCTTTTTTTTTCTTTGCGACCATGGGGAGCAAACAAGAATGTGTCCACAGACACACATCTTGAATTCCTACTCATAACCATTTTCGTTTCAGTTGAAGTCTGTTCCAAATCCAATTCTATGCTTTCCGAATTAATTATTACATCGGTAGGAATCTTTACAGACTGCACCTTTTCATCATTTGACTTAAAATCAAACTTCTTTTCTGTTTTCATAGCATAATAAATCGTTTAAATCTTTATGATTTTTATAAATATTACTTTGGTCGATAATGTTCTTATGAGTTTCTTTCAAATATTTAGTAGTGTTTTTTCCAGCTTTGTCATTATCCAAATAGAGGTTTACTAAATCATACTTAGGAATATATTTTTCAATATCTTTTACGAAAGCAATGGAGTTTAAAACTAAAATATCAGAAGTTTCTAAGAGTGTTTCAATTCGAACTGCTAACGACAATAAATCGAACATCCCTTCCAAAATGGTTAATTGCTTTTTGTTGTTTTGGATATAGGTATGGCATTTAGGACTACTACTATTTTTAAAAATCTTGTTCCGTAACTCCCAACCATTTTTATTATTCTTTAACCCAATGGCGAAAAACGTTTTGTCTTTATGAATATACCAAACCTCTTTACAATATATTTTTGCTACTGAAAGTGAAATACTCCTGAAATTTAGATATTGAATTAAAGCTGGATGAATTATGTCTTGAACTTTGATAATGTTTATTCCTGTTTTTGTTTTGCTAAAAAGTTGTTGCTGTTGAAAAAAAAACAAAGTATCACTATTCAGAAATGATAAGGCTTCTTTAATAGAACATTTTAAAATTTTGCATGTCAAATCAATTACATTTCCGCCAAAACCTGCACCATGATCGTACCATCGATTTTTAGTTTTAGAGACTTTAAAAGAGGCTTGGGTTTCTGACCTGAAAGGACTTAGAAACCAAGCTTCTTTTTCCGTTGTCTTTTTGGGAAAGTGTCCTAATTTTTCTAGCGCCTTCACGATAGAAAAGTTACGGGCAGTTTCACAGTTTATTTTTCTTTTCATAAGCCAATGTGTTTTAGGTGTGTTTTTTGATGATTTGATGACAGCACCCTCTAAAGTCTTATTTTTATTGGGTTTTTCGTGTCATCGTTTTGTCATCACATCATCGTTTACTCTTTAATTCTCCTTCTTTCTGTCATCATTGTTTTTTTTGATGACAGAATGATGACAGTTTGATGACAGCCTTAGCTCTTGTAAACATTGGGTTTCTACGATTCCGTCATCATATCATCAAAATTTTTGGTCAAGAAATCCTTTTTGACCCTAAAATACCGACCTTTGGCATCTACCAAAGTCATATCGCCATCTGTCCAAAACACAAACTTTTGGTATTTGTTAGAGTTCTCCTGGTTATTTAATTTCCAATCCATTTTCAACAACTTTCGCAGTTGTGTCAGATCCGTTTTTACTCGTGTTTTATTAAGTGCTAACAACGCATCCATAGGACAGAGATCTACAGCTTCAAGATCAAATTTTTCGATGACGCTTAATAAAATACTTGCTAGTTCTTTTTCTACTCGGTTACGATTGTTCTGGACAAGTTTTACTAGTGCTTTAGTTTTTATTTGTTGTGAAGTAAACCACATTCGGGTTAAGTGTTTTGATGCTAATTCTCTTTTTATCAAATAGTTCATTAAAGCAGGGATTTCTTTAATCAGGTTCTCTAGAAAATGAGTCTCCTCCTTTTTTAACACAGGCACTTTGATAACCCAAAATCT
>NZ_JBATHX010000364.1:0-6163 GCF_049667265.1 Algibacter sp.
AAGCATGAAACCTATTTAGTCGATAAAATTGGGTGAAAATTTCATGTATAAAAAAAGCCTGAACAAATTGTACAAGCTTATTAATATGATTTAAAATTATCCTAAATATTAAAACTTAAGGATAGTGTGATGTTAGAGTTTTCGCGATTTACAATTGCAGAATCTGTTAATCCTACATTGTAAAGTGGTGTGTCATCAGTACGTTCCCATTTGTCATAGGTAACATCTAGTTTCGTGTTACCAAAATTGTAACCTAATCCTAATGAGAATCCTGTTAAATCACCAACGGTTATACCATCTAAATATGGGCTTTCCTCAAAACGGTAACCACCTCTAAAACTAAATTGTTGGTGTTTATACTCTGCACCAAAACGATATGTTGAAGCATCAGTTAAAACATTGCTAATACCGGTATTTAAATTTTTATAATCTGCTTCCGGTGAAAATTTAGTTTTGCTATAATCTTTTTTAGAATAATCAAAGCTTAATAAGCCTTGCTTTGCAAATACATAAGCTAAACTTCCTGTAATTTTTGCTGGTGTTTGTAGTTTGTAACTAGGGTAAACATTTATGACATCACTAACAAAAGAAATATCTGAATCCGCTAGGTTAGAATTAATGTATTGTGTTGTTTCTTCTTCAATGGTGTACCAAGTAGGAGAGTCGTAGGTTAGACCAACTCTAAATTCTGGACTTAACTTCATGATTCCACCAAGTTGAAATGAAAATCCACTACCTGTAGTTGATAGATTATTGTCAAAATCGATAAAACTAATTGCGCCACCATTTGCATTATCTTCTTGCAATGATGTAGTACGTTGGTAATCTATAAAATGTGAATTTAAATTTATTCCTAAATATAAATTGTCCTCGTATTGAGCTGCTAGATTAAATGATATTTTACCATTATAGCCAGTACTTGCATATACATAGTCATGGTCAAAAGTCCCATCAACTAAGTTTGAGAAGTAGGTTGTGTTTTCATCGTCATCAGCATCTGGTTCAAGCACATAGGCTTGATAACCTAAAAAAGCTTGTTGGTGTACAAAACCATATACGTTCCCTATGTCTGCATAGGCATCCTCAACAAACTCACCATCTAATAAGGATATATCACCAAGTCTTACACCGTCGGCATAGTTTAAGAAATAAAGATCTATCGACTGGTTATTGGTATTTGTACCAATAGCATTCCAAACATCATCATAATTATTAGTTCTATCATAAGCAATTCCTAAAGTGAACTTTTTCCAAGGCGAATTATCGTTTCTATTTGCAAATACAAATGCTGCACCACCTTGATTGATATCAAAATTAGACGTATTTGAATTTGTTAAACCGTTAAAATAACCTGTATTATTTTCTAAATCGACATTCGATCCTGTAAACGATGCATGACTGCTACTAAAAACAGCAGAACCTGCAGGATTTGCACTTACCGCACTCATATCGCCACCTAAGGCTCCGAAAGCGCCGCTTAACGCTCTATAGCGTGCAGTACCTTGAATTTCACTTTGTGAAAATCGTACTGCATCACTAATATCTTGGGCGTATAATGTAGACATAGATAGCAAACCTATGAACAGTAAATTCAACTTTTTCATATTTGTATTTTTTTTCTTTTGTATTTAGAATTAACGTCTACTTCTGCTACTGCTTGAAGATCTTGAACTACTTCCAGAACTTCTGCTGCTGCTACTTGATGATCTTGATGCAGAACTAGAACTACTAGATCTAGATGAACTGCTGCTTGGCGAGTAAGTCGGGCTACTTGAAGAAGATGATCTTCTTGTTGTGGTAGAACTCGAACTACTTCTTGTTGGTTGTCTATAAACCGAGCTTGAACTTCTTCTAGTTGTTGTTGATGAGGCTCTAGAAGTTGAATTTGTAGACGGTGTTCTTGAAACCGTAGATCGTCTTGTTACACTAACAGGTGTACGTGTGTTATTTGTGTTATAAGTTGTTCTTCTATTAGATGTAGATGAAGCCTCATTTGCATTCACACTACTTCTTCTAGATGTATTGTATTTTGAAGGCGTAGTTGTTCTATTTGTTGTATTCACAGAACTACGTCTACTTATGTTGTTATTAGTACTTCTTGAAGTGCTAGCATAGCTGTTTCGTCTACTATTGCTATAAGAAATCGCGCGTCTGCTGTTATAATAATTATTTCCATAATAACCTCTGTTGTAATATCCTCTATTATTTCCCCAGCCATTATAAAAGGCAATTCCACCATAAAAGCCACCGCCATAGTAAGGAGTGCACCAAAACGGGTTGTAAATTCCACCATAACCCCAGTTGTTCCAGCCACCATAATATCCGCCGTAACCCCAGTTATTCCAACGGTTCCATCCGTAACCATAACCAAAACCACCGTAACCCCAGTTGTTCCAGCCGTTGTCTATATAATTTATGGTCACGTTGTTACTGTCTTGACCCCAACCAGCATAACCTTGATAGTCATTAACTAAAGTATCATTTTCAACAAAATTATCACTTTCGTAAGCGTCAATATCTGTAAAAATCTCATCTTGAAAATTTATATTTTCAGATTCAATTGATTTTGTTTTAAAATAGTTTTTATAATAATTGCTATTTCCTTCGTTTGGCACTTCAACAATAGCCTCAGTATTTTGAGTTTGTGGTGCATCGCCATAAATCCCATCGCTATCTACACCAACATATTGGTAAGAACCGCATGAAACTAGGCCAAATAGTAAGCCAAGTAGGGCAATAAATGGCACTTTTCCTTTTATGTAGTTGTTAAATTGCATATCTCTATAATTTTATTGTTGAACATAACAAAAATAGTTAGTTTTGCTGAACTATTTTTCTATTAATAATAGATACAATATTTATGCCAAAACACAGATATGAGCAAAAAACTTACTAGTAGAGCAGAAGATTATTCAAAATGGTATAACGAATTGGTTGTCAAAGCAGACCTAGCTGAGAATTCGGCGGTAAGAGGTTGTATGGTAATCAAGCCTTATGGATATGCAATTTGGGAAAAAATGCAGGCAGAATTAGATAAAATGTTTAAGGAAACAGGGCATCAAAATGCTTATTTTCCACTTTTTGTTCCTAAAAGTTTGTTTGAAGCCGAAGAGAAAAACGCAGAAGGTTTTGCCAAAGAATGTGCTATTGTGACACATTATAGATTGCAAAATGATCCTGATAAGCCTGGAAAGTTGCGTGTAGATCCTGAAGCAAAATTAGAAGAAGAACTTATTGTAAGGCCAACTAGTGAGGCTATTATTTGGAATACGTTTAGAGGATGGGTGCAATCTTACAGAGATTTACCACTTTTAATAAACCAATGGGCCAATGTGGTGCGTTGGGAAATGCGTACCCGTTTATTTCTGCGTACTGCAGAATTTTTATGGCAGGAAGGGCATACCGCCCATGAAACAAAACAAGAAGCTATTGCTGAAGCTGAATTAATGAATAGTGTGTATGCGACGTTTGCTGAAAAATTCATGGCAATGCCTGTTATTCAAGGATTAAAAACTGAAAGTGAGCGTTTTGCAGGAGCTGATGAAACCTATTGTATAGAAGCTATGATGCAAGATGGGAAAGCATTACAAGCAGGAACATCACACTTTTTAGGGCAGAATTTTGCTAAAGCATTTGATGTGAAGTTTGCTAACAAAGAAGGAAAGCAAGATTATGTTTGGGCAACTTCTTGGGGTGTTTCTACCCGATTAATGGGAGCATTGATTATGACACATAGTGATGATCATGGTTTAGTATTGCCACCAAGTTTAGCACCAAATCAAGTAGTTATAGTTCCTATATATAAGACTGATGAGGATTTAGAAGCCATATCTGAAGTAGCAAATACGATAACTAGAGATTTAAGGGCTAAAAATATTACTGTTAAGTTTGATAATAGAACCACACACAGGCCAGGAGCTAAATTTGCGCAACACGAATTACAGGGTGTACCTTTAAGAATTGCTATTGGTGCACGAGATTTGGCAAACGGAACCGTTGAAATTGCACGACGAGATACTTTAACAAAAGAAGTTGTGGCTCTTGAAGGCTTAAATGATAAGATTGAAAACTTGTTAAAAGAAATTCAAGATTCGTTATTTTCAAAAGCTTTAAGTTTTAGAAACGAGCATATTACAGAAGTCGAAACTTTTGATGAATTTAAAACCGTTTTAGAAACAAAAACAGGGTTTATTTCTGCACATTGGGATGGTACTAATGAGACAGAAGACAAGATAAAGGAACTTACAAAAGCAACTATTAGGTGTATTCCTCTGGAAGGAAAGGTTGAAGCAGGTGTTTGTGTATATACAGGAAAGCCCTCGAAACGTAGAGTATTGTTTGCAAAAGCGTATTAGTTTAGGCTAAAAATGAGGCTAGAATAATTTTTTTTAAAAAAATATTATTTACCTCTTGCAACATTTAAAAATAGTTGTATTTTTGCATCCGCAATGGAAACGTTGTAAGTTATTTGAAAGGTATTGCAAGTATTGATTTAAGTATTTATATTTGCGCACTTAAAACAAATGGCCCGTTCGTCTATCGGCTAGGACGCATGGTTTTCATCCATGTAAGAGGGGTTCGATTCCCCTACGGGCTACAATTAAAAAATTAAGAAAAAAAACAAAATGGCAAATCACAAGTCAGCATTAAAGAGAATTAGAAGTAACGAATCAAAAAGATTAGTTAATAAGTATCAACATAAAACTACTCGTAATGCGATAAAGAAATTACGTGAGTTAACTGATAAGAAAGAAGCTGAGAAAATGTTTCCTTCGGTAGTATCTATGTTAGATAGATTAGCTAAGAAGAATATTATTCATTCTAACAAGGCTGCTAACCTTAAATCTGGTTTAGCAAAACATGTTGCTGCACTTTAATTCCATTTAAAGTTTAAAATATTTTAAAGCTTCTCAGAAATGAGAGGCTTTTTTTGTGAGTTTTTTTAAGAAAATTTCACTTTAAAGATATAAATTTGCAAGTAACACTAAATTACTTAATCATTTAATACGACCCCCTTTTGGAAAATAAAAAAGCAAATAAATTAATCGATAAAATTCTGAAGAATCTTGATAAAACAGGAATTAATACAGATACATTAATCGATGATCTTAAAGAATTAAGAACCTATGCTCTAGAAGCTCAAGTTCCATTAGTAGTAAAAGTGCTTAGGCTAACCTATGAGCATATTGAGTCAACTGAATCTTTTATGATTCCTGTGCTTGATGATGAGCCTATTGATGATGATGAAGATGTTGAAGCTAATGATGATGTAGCTCCGGTTGAAAGCCTTAAGTACGTTATTGCACTTATGAAAAACCTTAAGAACAAAGGAAACATTTCAGATTTAAAAGAATATAGAGATCTTTTGAATAGTTATTAGTTAAAAATATTCCTTTTTAATATTAAAGCCTTAGCAATACTCTTGTTAAGGCTTTATTTATAAAATGATTTACCAATACATCTTTAGCCACAAGAGCAGAGCTATTAAAGCCTAGTGTTTATGATATTATTAAAAGCCGACCCAAAGGTGTAGGTTAAACCTACGGATAATCCTAAATCGAAATCTGTTGCTATTTGTTTTTGTTGAAGCAATACATCTTCAATAGAGGCCTCACCTGCTGGCAAATTAATCTGATCACGAATAAATTGAAGATCGCCAGAAAAACGAACAGAAAAGCCTTTTAACACCCTAACGGATAAGTTGCCATTAACTTGTAATCTGTTTTTCGAAAAATCTTTTAAAAAGGTAGAAGCTCTAATTCTGCCGTATACATTACCCCAAGGTTGTCTGTATCTTACTTGCGTTTCTAAAGAGTGGTTTAAGATAATCTCTGTATCTTCATTAAAAATGGTAGTTTCTATATAATCGTTGTAGTTAAATCCAATTTTATAGGCAAATACTATTTCTCTTTTAAGAACTTCATTGTATGGAAAAATATTGTATTCTATGGCTGGCGATATTCCTGTCGAAAAATCTATGTTAGCAAAGGTGTCGTAGCTAAAATTTGTAAATATACCTGTTGACCAATGATTTGAAAGACTTCGAACTACACTTGCAGCACCCCAATACTTTTTTTTTCACTAGTAAATGTTTCATCATTTCTTACAAATTCACTATTTAACTGGCTTGATTGAAAATTGGCTCTAACACGCCATTTGTCAC